>DATHTO010000093.1:0-5574 GCA_035463115.1 Actinomycetota bacterium
GTCCGCGATGCGCTCGAGCGCGGAGGCGTGACCGACGACGGCTCGAGGGTCCGGTTCGAGTCCGACATCGATCGGGGCCTCGAGCGGTGCGAAGACGCGTTGCTCGCCGAGGAGGTCGCGGCCGACCTCGCGGTGCCCGAGAACGGTGACGGATGGCCCGGGGCCCTCGCGCCCTACCTCGAACGGATCGTCGTGGACGAGGGGAGCGTCGTGCTGCGGCAGGACGAGCCGCCCGGCGACGTCTTCATCCTCGCCGAAGGTCGCCTCGTCGTCCGGACCGTCACGTCCGAAGGCCGGCACGTGCGGTTGCGGATCCTGCGCCCGGGCGCCGTCGTCGGCGAGATCGCCGTCTACACCGGTGAACCCAGGACCGCCGACGTGATCGCCGACGCACCGAGCATCGTCCTCCGCTGCTCGCGCGAGCAGATCGCTCGTCTCGGATCCGACGATCCGGCGGTCGCGGTCGTCCTGCATCGCTGGTTCGCCGAGACCATCGCTCGGCGACTGGACGCGACGATGCACTCGTTCGACACGCTGCTCGATTGACGCGGAGCCCGCGCTCTCCGCTGCTGGGGCGTGCCCGGACCGAGGGCGAACCGGGTGTAGGGTCGCCGACGGGGAAGATCATGGCGAGGCGTCGTCGGACGGAGCCGCTCGCGATCGCGTGCGTCATCGTGGCGCTCGCGTCGTGCACAACGCCTCGGGCCGAGCGACCGCCGTCGCGGTCGCCGTCGGCGGTCACCAGCGCCACGGCGCAGCCGTCGCCGTCGCCGACCACGGTGCTCGCCTCGGGAGCGCCGCTCCCCGATGGATGCGACGAACGCCGGCCGACGCCGAAGCAGACCGTCACGTTCGTCGCCGCGGGGCGCGCCTGGGCGATCGATCCGGCGGGCTCGCGCCTCGTGTGTCTGTTCGACGTCGCCGATGCGGCGCCGTTCGCCTGGGGACCGCAGGGCGACCGCGTCGCCGTCGGCGGGCTCGCGGTGCACGGCGTCACGCGAGACGCACCCGCCTTCGAAGCGCTCGGCGTGGACGTCGGCGCGTTCGACTGGGGGCATCCGCTCGGGCTCGCGATCGTGTTCGCCGAGGGCGACGCGAGGGTGCCCGAGAAGCGGTTCATGGACGACGGACACGTCGAGCGCCTCCCGGGCATGCCCCGCGGTCGCTACCTCGACATCGCGTACCACCCGAGCGGGCTCGCGCTCGGCGTCGTGGTCGAGCAGCGCGGCGAGCAGTCGATCTGGCTCACGACGAACGAGGGAACCGACCCGCAACGGCTGATCTTCTCCGAGGGCGGCACGCGCTTCCCGTCGATCGCGTTCACCCCCGACGGATCGAAGCTCGTGTGGATCGCGAAGCACCTCAACACGTACCAGGTCCACTGGATGGACCTGACCGACCGGCGCTCGTTCGACGACGGGTGGCGCGGCGAGCTCGAGGAGGACGCGACGAACCTGCACGTCGGCCCCGACGGGGAGCTGATGGCGCTCGACGTCGGAACCTCGTGCGACGACCGTCGAGCCACGGCCGTGCTCAGCCCGAACGTCGCCCGCCCGGTCCTCCGTGACGAGGCTCGGCCGACCACGGTGCTCGGGTGGCTCGACCGCACCACCGTGCTCGTCGGCGCCGGCGGATGCGACGAGCTCCTCGACATCTCGGCGGTCGACGTGATCGACGGCTCGGTCGCGGCGCTCGTGGACGGCGTCGAGGTCGCCGCCTCACGCGCCCCTGCTCCGCCGGGGCCCGACGAGGTCCCCGAACCTCCTCAGGCGGCGCCGCCGCCTCCCGACGAAGGCGTCGGCTGATAGCGGCCCACGCGGGCGACCGGTCGGTCGCCCACCGCCGGGATCAGTCGCAGAGCATTGGCCTGTCGGCACGCGGCCACCGTTCCCACGCGCCGGCCGTCGGGTCGCCCTGCACGACGTAGACCGACTCGTCGGCGTCGCCCGGCGCGATCCACAGCTGGAACTCGCCCCGCCGCATGCCCGTCGGCTCCGCGTCGTCGGGGAACCGCCCGTCCGATCCGAACGGAACGTCGAACGACCGCGTGAACAGCCCGTGGGGGTCGCGGATGTACTGCCGCCAGTCGTCGCCGCGTTCGCTCACGGTGCCCAGCGGCCAGGCCAGGTGCATGAACGTGGCGGACGTCCACCCGCAGTGCGCGGGTCCCTCGAGGACGTTGATCTGGAGCGGCGCCCCGGACCCGGTGCCGTCGGGGAGCTCGGTGCCGTCGGCGTCGGTCCACGCACCCTCGACCGCCTCGGCGACGGGATCGCCTGCGCCGGGCGTCAGCGTCACGGCGATCTGGACGACGTGCTGGCGTGAGCCGTCCATCGCGCTTTCCTCGAAGACGCGGATGAGCCCCTGCTGCGGCGTGTCGACCTCGTACGGAACCTCGACCGAGAAGTCGCCACGACAGCCGGATCCACACGTCGCGGTCGCGAACGTCTCCGCGATCGTGTTGTTCACGGCGTCGAGGATCTCCACGTGCACCGTCGCCTCGAAGACGTCGGCGGTTCCGGCGATCGTGACCGGCGACGTGATCTCGTCGCCGGGGGTCGGTGTCGTGACGACGATCGGCGCGTCGGCCGGGATCGACGGCTCGGGCGTTGCCGACGGCCCTGCCGCCTCGATCTCGACCGGGAACGTGAAGCTGCGATCACCCTGTGGCCACGTGGCGGCGACGGTCAGGACGTACCGGCCGGGTTCCGACGGCATCGCCGGAGGATCGGGGATCGGCGTCGGCTCGCCGGCGACCTCGCCGCCGATCCACCGCGCGGTCGAGAGATCGACCGTGCGCGCATCCCCCTCGACGGTCACCGACGTTCCGGCGGGGATCGCCACGAAGTCGGCCGCTCGATACGTCACCGCGGCCACGTCGACACACGTGCCGACGTTCGCGGACGTCCAGCAGAAGCTCGACCCGTCGCCCTCCGTCTCGGCGCCGTCGAGCTCGAGCACGGCGCGGGGTTCCTGCTCGGACGCCTCGAGCGTGATCACGGCCGCATCGGAGGACGGCGCCGCGACGAGCGGCGGATCGTCGTTCCGGCCGAACGCTCCCATCGCCAAGGCGATCGCGCCGGCGAACACGGCGAAGGCGACGGTGCCCGCGGCCACGCGCCGTTGCCAGGTCGGCTGCGGCGTCGGCGGAACGTCGCCGATCGGCTCGAGTCTCGTCGCGCGGTGCCACACGTCGGGCGGATCGATCCGGTCGAGCGACCGGAGGCGCTGCTTGCTGTCACGCATCGGTTTCCTCCAACAACGCTCGGAGCCTGCGTCGCCCCTGGCTCAGATGGACGTGCACGGTCGCCTTCGAGCAGCCGATCGCGTCCGCGACCTCGCTCGTCGGCCGGTCCGCGTAGTCGTGCAGGACGATCGCCAGCCGTTGGTTCGGCGACAGGGTCCTCAGCGCCGCGACGAGCTCCGGGATCGGCTGCGGGAGCTCGTACGGCCCGGCGGCGTCGGGGAGCGGCGTCGACCGTCGGCGCAGCTCGGCCGCCGCGATCCGGAACGCCACCCGCCACGTCCACGCGGCGACGTCACGGATCGTGCCCTCGTCGCGGATCGCGCGCGCGAAGGCTTCGGCGGCGGCATCGCTCGCGATCTCGGCGTCGCCCGCGTAGGCGTAGAGCGCGCGCCACAGCCGGGGGAAGTCCGCACGGTAGGCGGCCTCGACCCGCCCTTGCCGTTCCGACACGACCGCATCCTGCATCACGACGGAACAGAGCGCGCGAGCCCGTGAAACCCTGTAGGGCGCGGACCCATGGAGGCGGGCGTGTGGCCGTGGGCCATGCCACGACCCGTAAGGTCGTGGCATGGGTCTGCTGCGGATCGGTGATCCCGCACCGCCGATCGACGGCGTCGTCTTCGGCGACGGTCCGACCGGGTTGTTCTTCTACAAGGTGACGTGTCCGACCTGTCGGCTCGCGGCGCCGACGATGCGTCCGTTCCACGAGGCCTTCCCCGGCCGGATGATCGGGGTCGGCCAGGATCCCGCGTCGGAGCTGGCGCGGTTCCGCGACGAGCACGGCATGGGCATCGACTCGATCGAGGACGCGCCTCCGTACCGGGTGTCCGATGCCTACGGGATCGGGTCGGTGCCCACGCTCTACCTGATCGACCGCGAGGCTCGTGTCGCGGACGTCGTCGGAGCGTGGGACCGGAACGGCTTCAACCGCGTGGCCGCCGCGCTCGCGGACGAGCTCGGCACCGAGCCGGTCGTCGTCTCGACGCCCGACGACGGCCGGCCCGCGTTCAAGCCCGGCTGAGGCGCTCGGAACGTCCGCTCGGTCTGAGCGTCATCTCGACATCGGTCACAGCGCCGGCTCCTGCGGGCATGGCGAGCGGAGGGAACCGTTCGGCGCGGCGATGCGTCGAACTCCCCGTTCGCCGGTCGAAGGAGTCGGGCCATGCAGATCGCCGCGTCGCACCGTTCCGCGTTCCGCCGCCGCGTCCGAGGTCGGCGGCGTCGCTCCGCCGTCCTCGGCGTCGCCGTGACGGCCTTCGTGCTGCTCCCGGCTGCCACCGCGTTCGCGTGCGGCGGCCTCGTGACCCCCAACGGCACGGTCAACCTCACCCGCACGACGACGCTCGCGGCGTACCACCGCGGGGTGGAGCACTACATCACCTCGTTCGAGTTCGCCGGCGAGGGGCTCGAGGAGGTCGGGTCGATCGTTCCGCTGCCGGGCGTGCCGACGAAGGTCGTCGCGGCAGGGGAGTGGACGCTGCAGCGCCTCGTCCAGGAGGTGCAACCGCCCGTGCTGTTCGCGGCCGACGCCGGCGGCGAGGCGCTCGCGGCGCGATCGGCCGAGGTGATCCTCGAGGCGCAGGTCGACGCGCTCGACATCACCGTCCTGCGCGGAGGCGCCGTCGCCGTCGGGACCTGGGCACGCGAGCACGGCTTCTTCCTCCCGCCCGATGCCCCCGAGATGCTCGAGTTCTACGCCGAGCGGAGCCCGATCTTCCTCGCCGCCCGCTTCAACGCCGAACGCGCCGCGGAGCAGGGCGTGCAGCAAGGCCAGGGCACGCCGATCCACGTCGCGATCCCGACGCCGAACCCGTGGGTTCCGCTGCGGATCCTCGCGCTCGGGCGTCAGGACGCCGAGATCGTGGAGGCCGACGTGTTCCTGCTCACGGATCGCCGGCCGGCGACGCTCCCGCAGCTCGAGCGCGCCACGGACGACCCCGAGCAGCTCGGCATCCTCGGGTCCCGGAGCGAGCCCGCGTCGGAGGCGCTGCTGGCCGATCTGGGCTCCGATCGCGGGATGGGATGGCTCCCCGCGGACGGCATGTGGTTCTCGCACGTCGTCGTGCGTCAGACGGCGGCGGCGCTCCGTCACGACCTCGCGATCGACGCGAGCGGGTTCGCACAGCCCGATCCCGTCGCGGCCGGCTTCTCCGCGGCCGCGGCGACGGGCACGTACGAGGTGGCCGACCCGCTCACCGTGCTTCCGATCGTGGCGGTGCTGCTCGCCGTCGCCGCCGCGTCGCTGGCGGCGCTGCGGGGACGGCGGACGCTCGGGCCGCCGGCGGTCTGACGGTGCGACGGCGCCTCGTCCTCGGTGTCGTGGCGCT
>DATHTO010000094.1:0-7977 GCA_035463115.1 Actinomycetota bacterium
CGTCACGCCACGCGACGCCGACGGCGCCCGGGAGCTCGATCGCGGCCAGGTCGGCGCCCCGGCGCGGCACGTCGCTGCCGGGCGTCGCGATCGCCGCCGCGACGATCGCACCCCGGGCGCCGTCCACGGGCCGAGCATGCCACGGTCGCCGGCGCGGGGAAGGGTTCCGCGGGAGCGAACCGAGCCACCTGCTCGCGTCGGCGGGCGGCGCGGACAAGCGCTTGCGCAACCGCGGCGCGAGGTATACGCTCCGCGCCATCCGGTCCTGGGGGCCGGTCCTGGGGGTGATGTCGGTGTCGCGCCGGTCCGTTCGTTTCCTCGCTCTGTCGACGGTCCTGTCGTTCGTGCTCGCCGCGTGCGGTTCCGACGGAGGTGACGCGGCCGACGACGGCGCGAGCCCGACCGGCGGCGGCGAGCCCGCGGAGCTCGGCGGCACGCTCGTGATCTCGAACTGGGACGCGTACATGCCCGAGGACCTGATCCCCAACTTCGAAGAAGAGACCGGCGTCGACGTGGAGCTGGCGGTCCACACCACGAACGAGGACATCATGGGCAAGCTCCAGGCCCAGAACGGCACCGGCTTCGACGTCGTGTTCGTCTCGGGTCCGTTCGTGCAGGCGCTGGCGAACCAGGGCTGGGCCGCGGAGCTCGACCACTCGAAGATCCCGAACGCCGAAGGCCTCGCGCCCGAGGCGACGCAGCTCGGCTACGACCCGGGCAACCGGTACTCGATGCCCTACGCGTGGGGCACCACGGGCATCTGCTACCGCAGCGACCTCGTGGACGAGGCGCCGACGAGCTGGGAGCTGTTCCGCGATCCGCCCGCCGACCTCGACGGCAAGATGACGATGCTCGGCACCGACCGGTGGCTGCTGCAGCCGGCGTTGCTGTCGCTCGGCTACTCGATCAACACGACCGACCCGGGGCAGATCGAGGAAGCGGTCGCATGGACCGAGGAGGCGAAGGGTCATCTGCTCGGCTTCGACGACACGACGTTCTACTCGAAGCTCGTGTCGGGCGAGGCGCTCGCCGTGCACGCCTGGGACGGCTGGTGCAACTACGGCATCGCCGAGGACCCGAACATCGAGTTCGTGATCCCCGACGAGGGCAGCGACGTGTGGACCGACACGATGGTCGTGCTCGAGTCCTCGGAGAACAAGGACGCCGCGCACGCGTTCATCGACCACGTGCTCTCGGAAGACGTCGGCGCCTCGGTCGCCGAGTTCGTGCTGTACAAGGTGCCGAACCCCGACGCGATGGCGGCGGTCGATCCCGAGGTCATGGAGGCGTTCCCCAACATGGCGCTCACGGCCGACGAGCTCTTCCAGCAGGAAGCGCAGATCGATCTCGGCACCGACGGGACGCGGGCGTGGTCCGAGGCGGCGACGAGGATCAAGGCCGCGTAGCGGTTCCGATCGCGGAACGATGAGCGCGCCGGCGCACCGAGCGGCCCGCGCGCGCCTGTGGGCCGCGCGGGGCGCGCTGCTCGGGCCGGCGGTCGGATGGTGGCTCGCGTTCTTCCTGGCCCCGGTCGCGATCCTCCTCGCGTACAGCTTCTTCGAACGCGGTCCGTTCGGCGGCGTCGTCTACGAGTTCACGTTCGACAACTACGTGCGGGCGGTCGATCCGTTGTACACGCGCGTGCTCGTCACGTCCGTCCGGATCGCGCTGCTCGCGACCGCGATCGCGCTGCTGGTCGGATATCCGGCGGCGTACTTCATCGCGACGGCGCCGCCGCGGTGGCGTGCGCCGCTGCTCGTCCTCGTGATCCTGCCGTTCTGGACCAGTTTCCTGATCAGGACCTACGCGTGGATCGTCCTGCTGAACCCCGCCGGTCTCGTCAACCGCCTGCTGCAGGGCGCCGGCTTCGCCGACGCGCCGGTGTCGCTGCTGTACAACGAGTTCGCCGTCGTGCTCGGGCTCGTCTACGCCTACGTCCCGCTGATGGTGCTGCCGATCTACGCGTCGCTCGAACGGCTGGGCACCCAGACGCGCGAGGCGGCGCACGATCTCTACGCCACGCCACGCGCCACGATGTGGAAGGTGACCGTGCCGCTGACGCTCCCCGGGATCGTCGCCGGCTGCATCTTCGTATTCGTGCCGAGCCTCGGGAACTTCATCGTGCCGGACCTCCTCGGCGGCGGTCGGAAGGTGATGGTCGGCAACCTGATCCAGCAGCAGTTCCTGACGGCGCGCGACTGGCCGTTCGGCGCCGTGCTCGCGATGTCGATCGTCGTGCTCATGTTCGCGGTGCTCGCCGTCCAGGCGGCGGCGCTGCGGCGGGGACAGGAGGAGGGCCGGCGTGGCGGTCCGTAGGCGGTCCCGATGGCTCCCGTGGCACATGGCCGTGCTGTTCGCGTTCCTCTACCTGCCGATCGCGGTGCTCATCGGGCTCTCGTTCAACGCGTCGGGGCTGCCGACGTCGTGGGGAGGGTTCACGCTCGAGTGGTACCGGGAGCTCGCGGACGACGCGCAGCTCCTGCAGGCGATCCGGAACTCGCTCGTCGTGGCCGGCTTCGTGACAGCGATCTCGACGGTGATCGGCACGCTGCTGGCGGTCGGGCTGCAGCGCACCGTGCGCAGCCGCGTGCTCGACTCGGTGCTCTTCCTGCCGGCCGTGA
Source organism: Actinomycetota bacterium (assembly GCA_035463115.1). Lineage (GTDB taxonomy): Bacteria > Actinomycetota > UBA4738 > UBA4738 > HRBIN12 > BPGL01. The sequence goes on from DATHTO010000094.1 coordinate 2,622, forward strand.
TCCCCGACATCGTGCTCGCGATCGCGCTGCTGTCGTTCTTCAACCTCCTGCGGTTCACGCTCGGGCTCCACACGATCGTGATCGCGCACGTCGTGTTCGACATGATCTTCGTCGCGGCGATCGTGCGGACGCGCCTCGGCTACCTCGACGAGCGGGTCGAGGAAGCCGCCGCCGACCTCGGCGCCGGTCCGGTGAAGACGTTCGTCCTCGTGACGTTGCCGACGATCCTGCCCGGCGTGATCGCCGGGGCCCTCGTCGCGTTCACGTTGTCGATCGACGAGTTCGTGATCGCGTTCTTCAACTCGGGCCCCACCTCGGTGACGTTCCCGATCCGGGTGTACGCGATGATCCGGTTCGGCGTCACGCCGGTGATCAACGCCGTCGCCGCGATCGTGATGGCGCTGTCGTTGGTGACCATCTTCGTGGCCCTGCGACTGACGCGGCCGAAGGATCGCGGCGCGGTCCGGATCGGGCCCATCGTGTGAGCGGCGTCGCATGATGGCGAGGCCGAGGGTCGGCATCAAGGACGTCGCCGCGGCGGCGGGCGTCTCGATCACGACGGTGTCGCACGCGCTGTCGGGGAAGGGGCGGTTGCCCGAGCGGACCCGCGAGCGCGTGCGGGCGATCGCGGCCGAGCTCGGGTACACCCCCCATCCGGTGGCGCGGAGCCTCGCGAGCGGTCGGACGGGGCTGCTCGCCACCGTCGTCTCGGTCCGCGGGAACGCGACGCTCGCCTTCACCGAGATCGACTACTACATGGCGCTGATGAACGGCGCGACGCGAGCCGCGATCGAGCACGGCTACGGCCTCGTGCTCGCGCCGTCGACGGCGGGCTCCGAGACGTGGGGGGTGCTGCCGCTCGACGGCGTGATCGTCGTCGATCCGGCCGACGGCGATCCGCGGATCCCGACCCTCCGCTCCCTTGGGGTTCCGATCGTGTTCGTCGGCCGCGATCCGAACGGTCGCCCGGACGATCTCGTCGTCCAGAACGATCGCCACGCCGCGACCCGCGACGTCTGCGAGCATCTCGCGCGAGCCGGCGCCGCGCGCGTCGGGGTCGTCACGCTCGCCCCGTTCGAGTCGTTCACCGAGGAATGTCTCGAGGCCTACCGTGACTGGTGCGCCCGCCGTGGCCAGGAGCCCGTCGTGCACCTCGTCCCGGGCGACTCGACGTCGGACGTGGCGACGTTCCGTTCGGCCGCCGACGCGTTCCTCGACGCTCCGGAGCGACCCGACGCCGTGTTCTGCCTCTACGAGCGGCTCGCGGCCGAGGTCCTCGCCGGTGCGGCGGAACGCCGGATCCGGGTGCCCCGGGACCTCCTCGTCGTGACGATCGCCGAGGTCGGGCTCGCGGCCTCGATGGAGCCGCCGCTCACGACGCTCGAGATCAACCAGCAGGAGCTCGGTGCGGCCGCGGCCGCAGCGCTCGTCGCGTCACTGCGCGGCGAGCCGGCGCGTTCGGTCCTCGACGTGCCGACGCGGATCGTTCCCCGAGCCTCGACGAGCCGTCGGACGTCACGGCGGGCCGACCGGGGGGTCGTCGCATCGCCACCCCGCTCGTAGGCTCGGCCCGATGCAGGTGTCGCGGTCGATCGTGCTTCCCACGCGGATCGAGGAGGCGTGGTCGGTGCTCACCGATTGGGAGCGACAGGCCGATTGGATGCGCGACGCCGACCGGGTCGACGTCGTGACCGAGCATCGTGAGGGGGTCGGCGTCGGGATCGCCGTGCGCACCCGGGTCTACGGCGTCCCGGTGTTCACGGAGCGGCTCGAGGTGCTCGCGTGGGATCCGCCCCGTCGCCTCGTGATGGGGCACCGGAGCTTCGTCGGCGGCACGGGGACGTGGATCCTCGAACCGGTCGACGCGGGAACGCGGTTCACGTGGATCGAGGACCTCTCGCTGCCCCTGCCCGTCGTCGGCGAGATCGCGCTGGCCGTGTACCGCCCCTTCATGCGGTGGCTGATGGGCACGGCGATGGCGGACCTCGGTCGGTTCATCGTCGCGATCGGCCCTGCGCGGAGCTAGCGGCCTTGGCGACCGTTCCTCGACGCCTCGCCCGCACGATCGAGCGCGAGACGCCGACGTGGGGGATCCGGCCCGTCCCGTCGGCGCTCCGCACGCTCGGCGCCGTCGACATCGGCGTGCTCTGGGGCGACCTGTCGATCGGGCTCCTCGTGCTGCTCACCGGTGCGCTGCTCGTGCCGGCGCTCGGCCTGCCGACCGCGCTCGCCGCGATCGTGGTCGGGACCATCATCGGTTGCGTCCCGCTCGCGCTGATGGGGGTCGCCGGCGCGCGCGAGGGCGTCCCGGCCATGGTCCTGTTCCGGGCGGTCCTCGGTCTGCGCGGGTCGTGGCTGCCCACGGCGGCGAACCTCCTCCAGCTCGTCGGGTGGACCACGTTCGAGTTCTGGGCGATGACGCGCGTGGCCGACGCCGTGGCCCGCGACCTGGTGGGGTTCTCGTCGCCCGTCGTGTGGCTCGTGATCGTCGCGGTGGTGTGCGTCGGCCTGGCGCTCGCGGGACCGATCTTCACCGTCCGGCGGTGGCTCGCGCGCTTCGGGGTCTGGGTCGTCGCGGTGGTCGCCCTGTGGCTGACGTTCCGGTTGCTGACCGTCGCGGACCTCGGGGCGCTCTGGTCGACGGCCGGTGCCGGCGGGCTGCCGTTCTGGCTCGCCGTCGATCTCGTCATCGCGATGCCCGTTTCGTGGCTGCCGCTCGTGGCCGACTACGACCGCTTCGCCACGTCGGCACGCGCCGCCGCCGCCGGCACGTTCGGCGGCTACGCGCTCGGCAACCTCTGGTTCTACGCGCTCGGCGTGCTGCTCGTGCTCGCGGCCGGCTCGGCGCCCGACGTCCTCGACATCGGAACGACGATCGCCGCGACGGCGGGCGGCGGCGTGGTGCTCCTCGCCCTGCTCGTCGGCGAGAGCGACCAGGCGATGGCGAACGTGTACTCGTCGGCCGTCACGGTGCAGAACGTCGCGCCCGACGTTCCGCAGCGCGCGCTCATCGTCGGCGTCGGCATCGTCGGCGCGATCGGCGCGGCGATCCTCGGCGACGACGCGGCGATCACCCTCGAATCGTTCCTGCTGCTGCTCGGCTCGGTGTTCGTGCCGCTCGCGGCCGTGTTCTTCGCCGACTGGCTCGTCCGGCACCGGGGTCGCTACGGGGAGCAGGCGCTGTTCGGGAACGCCGCTCCGGGGATCCGCTGGCGCGCGATCGCGCCCTGGTTGATGGGGTTCGCGGCGTACCAGATCTGCGCGCCGAGCCCCGTGGCGTGGTGGCAGGACCTCCTCGAGCGAACGCTCGGCGCGATCGGCGTGGGCGTTCCCGTGGCGGGCGGGGCTCTCGGCGGAAGCATGCCGGGCTTCGCCGTCGCGTTCGTCGTGGCGCTCGCGGTGCTCCCGCGTCTGGACGCGCCTACCGTGCCCCGTCGCTGACGATGTCGCGGCGCGACACCGCCGGGTCCGAACCATCGTCGGGAGGTGGCGCGAGGACGAGCAGCACGACCGCGGGCTCGGGAGATGCGTTGCGCACGGTGAGCGGCTCGCCCGCGGGCACGATGACGGCCTCCCACTGGTGCATCCGCGAGCGGCGGCTGCCGACCTGGGCGGCGATCTCGCCGCTCAGCACGGCCGCGATGCCGTCGGCGCGCTCGTCGACGACGGGTCCATGGCTCTGGGCCCCCTGGAGACACACGATCTGGGACCAGAGCTGGGCGGTCTCGTAGAGGACCTCGGTGCGAGCGCCGTCGTCGGTGAAGCGCACGAGGTCGCGGATGTCACGAGTCTTCACGGCCTCAGGGTACCCACGGCTCCGCACGGCGGCGTCGGCGCATCCGGAGCCGCGACTAGACTGCCTTCCCCGCGAGGCAACCCCCGAGTGCAGCCCGAACAAGGAGCAGGACCTTGACGACGTACGCGTTCTCGTCCGCATCGCCGGCCTCGATCCAGGCCGGGTTGTTGATCGTGCCGATGTTCGAGGGCGGCATCGGTGGCCCGGGCGTCGACGAGCTCGGCGTCGCGTCCGCCTACGCGGCTGCGAAGCTCTCGGGCAAGAAGGGCGAGACGTTGCTCGTTCCGCGGCGTGACGGTGACGGGTTCGCCGCCGACGCCGTGCTCGTCGTCGGCGCCGGCACGCGCGACGACGCCGACGTCACCACGATCCGGCGCGTCCTCGGTCGTGTCGGTCCGACCGCCCGACGCTTCGGCAACGTCGCGACGACGTTCGCGTCGATCGCGAGCGACGCCGATGCCGCCGACGCCGTGCAGGCGACCGCCGAAGGGCTCGGGCTCGGCGCGTACCGCTTCGACCGGCTGAAGACGAAGACGAAGCCGAAGGACGCGGGGGAGCTGAAGCGCGTGACGGTGCTCGGCCATCCCGCGTGGTCGGCTCCGGAGATGAAGCGCGCAGCGGCGCGCGCCGGCGTGATCGTCGATTCCGTCGCCTGGGCGCGCGACCTGGTGAACCTGCCTTCGGGAGATCTGCCGCCCGCCGCGATCGCCCGGGAGGCCCAGGCGATGGCCAAGGCGACGGGCCTCACCTGCAAGGTGTGGAACGAGACGCAGCTGAAGGCGAAGGGGTTCGGCGGCATCCTCGGCGTGGGGCAGGGTTCGGCCAACCCTCCGCGCCTGATCGAGCTCACGTACAGGGGCGCCGGCACGCGGACCACGCCGATCGCGCTGACCGGCAAGGGCATCGCGTTCGACTCCGGCGGCCTGTCGATCAAGGACGCGGCCGGCATGGAGACGATGAAGGACGACATGGGCGGCGCCGCGTCGATCCTCGCGACGATGCGCGCGATCGCGCTGCTGAAGCCGAAGCTGAACGTGATCGCCGCGATCCCCTGCGCCGAGAACATGCCGAGCGGCACCGCGCAGAAGCCGGGCGACGTGATCCGCCATTACGGGGGGCTGACGAGCGAGGTCCTGAACACCGACGCCGAGGGCCGGTTGATCCTCGCCGACGCGCTCGCGCTGCTCGCCGAGCGCAAGCCGCGGCTGATCATCGACACCGCGACGCTCACCGGCGCGTGCATGATCGCGCTCGGGCCCGACATCGCGGGCGCGATGGGGAACGACGACGCGCTCGCGCGTGAGGTGATCGAAGCGGGTGCTGCCGTCGGAGAGCCGATCTGGCAGCTGCCACTGTTCCGCGACTACCGGGCGCTGCTCGACTCGAACGTCGCGGACGTGCGGAACATCGGCAAGCGCTACGGCGGCGCGATCACGGCGGCGTTGTTCCTCTCGGAGTTCGTCGGCGACACGCCGTGGTTGCACCTCGACATCGCGGGCCCGGCCTTTTCCGAGAACGGCACCGATCTCGGACCGAAGGGCGGCACCGGCGTGCCGGTCC
>DATHTO010000095.1:0-11926 GCA_035463115.1 Actinomycetota bacterium
CGTCCTCCTTCGGCAGGAACACAACCGTGCGATCGGGGGCGTCATCCCGGGCTTCTGACGAGCGGTAAGCGCGACGATCCATGTCGAGGTCGACTTCGGCTTCTCGACCGACGTCTAGTCCATCAACGGGAATAGCTGCCGGAGAGCGCCGATGTCTAAGCTGCTGGCTTGGTCCAAGGAGCGCCGTCATGCCGATGGTCACGGTCTTTAATCTAAGAAGGGACGATCCTCTCGCTGACATGGAGGAGACGATCACGCGAGCGCTGACAAGCATGCCGGAACTCGCCATCAACGGCTGGGAGATCAACGTTGTCCCGGTCCTCGCGCCTGATGGTTTCGACGGCGAGGTCACGAGGGTCAACGTCGAGCTGTGGGAACGGCCGGAGCGCAGCAAGGAGGCCCTGCAGGAGCTTGCGACGCGGGTCGCTCAGGGGTTCCAAGCGGTCGTGGGCGACGACCGCAAGGTGAAGGTCGTCATCAAGCCCTACGACGTCGATTCCGCAGGGTGGATCTCGTTGTGAAGGGGGTCTTCCCGTTCCGTGAGCTGCGCCAGGGAGACGTCGCATGGGCATACGTATCGGTGGCGTGGCGGCACGACTAATGCCGAACTGAACGCAATGCATGCTGAGGCGTTCCATACACTTTGTTCGACGAGACGGAGTGGGATTGGTTCCGCCAGCTGCGCGACCATAGCTTGGGCTGGGTGACAGCGCGTCGTGACGGCGAACTCATCGGTTTCGTGAAGGTGCCATGGGACGGCCTCGTCCACGCGTGGATACAAGACACCATGGTGTCCGATCGAGCGCGGCACCAGGGCATCGGAACAAGGCTCGTGACTCTTGCGGTCGAAGAAGCGCGGAACGCTGGATGCGAATGGTTGCACGTCGACTTCAACGACGATCTCCGGCCCTTCTATGTCGGCGCGTGCGGGTTTCGACCACGAGCGCGGGACTGATCGAGCTGTAAGTGCGTCCGTCCGAGGTTGGAGGGAGAGAAGAAGGTGAATGAACCGTCTCTGGCCTATCTGTCCCTATACGTTGCGGATGTGCAAGCGAGTCGGCGCTTCTACGAGGAACGACTGGGTCTGAGCGTCATCGCCAGCCACGACTGGGGAGTCGTTGTCGACGCGGGCTCGGTGCGTCTCATGCTCCAGCCACGTGACAGCAGCCGACCAGCCCAGCACGTCGAGATGACGTTCGATGTAGACGATGCCGACATGGTCGTGTCGGGGCTGGAGGAGGCTGGAGTTGCAGTGATCGAGCGAGTGACCGACCGGAGCTGGGGAGACCGCGACGGAGCGGTTTCGGATCCTGACGGAAATGTCGTGTACCTGCGGACCGCATCCCCATGACCGCATGCTGACCGTATTGAGCGATCCGCCGGGGAGTTCGTGAGGCCCCCCAACTGGCGGTCAGCGTGTCGAGCTCCCTCAACGCCGTCGCACGAGCGATGTACGCGCGTCGCGGCTACCCCGACACCGGACTCGGCGAGTTCGAGGATGGCTGACTTCTACCGGACCGAGGACGGTCAGCCACAGTGGGACGGACAGCCGCACCGGTTCGTCGTCAAGACCATCGATGGACATGCATGACCTGACGATCCGACCGCTGGGTGAGTGCACAGACCTCATCGAGTTGACCGTCGCCTGGCACATGCCGGAGTTCGACCCCCACGGCGACGTCGACTTCTGGCTGACGGCGCGCATCCGCGAAGCGCGCGAGGGAGGCGTTCCGTGCGCCTGGGTGGCGCTCGCGGGGCCAACACCGGTCGGCAGCGTGAGTCTCATCGAGAACAACATGGAGACCCATCCCCAACTCACGCCGTGGCTCGCGGCCCTGTTCGTCCTGCCCGAGCACCGGAACCAGGGCATCGGACGGGCGCTCGTCCGACACTGCGAACGCGAGGCATCAACCGCCGGGTTCGCGACTCTGTACCTGTTCACCTCGACCGCGCGTGACTACTACGCGCGGCTGGGATGGGTGCCCATCCTCGAAGGTGAGCCATACGAGAATGTGCTCGTCACGGTGATGAAGCGGGAGCTGCGCATCGCCGCCGACTGACGCCCCCGTTTGCAGCTGCCGTCGGACGACTTCGACGAGTTCGAGGTGGCTTCACTCCGGAACGGCTGGCACGACATCTGTTCCCGTCTCGGCGCGACGTGCTTCCAAGGCGCGCTTCATCATGAACACGAACGGGACGTGCCAAGGGTCACGGCCACGGTAGAGCGCCGCTTGGAGGCGGCGATCACCGGTGTTTGACCGACTTAGGCGAGGCGTGTTCTCTTCGGCGCATGGATATCGATAGGGATAGTCGAGTGGCCGACGACATCCGCGCCATCCGTCGCTACACCGGCTGGGTACTCACCATCCTTGTAGTGGTGGTCGTTGTTCCGATCGTCCTAACGCTGCTGATGTGGGCGGTTGGGAGCGTGAACGTCTTCAGTGGTGGCGGCGGCAGATCGAACGACGTGAGCCCGTGGTCACGCCAGCCTCCCCAGCTCGGTGAGATTCCTAGGTCCGTTCGGCTAGCCGAGGTGTTCGAGACTTCCGCGAAGACGTTCTCCTCCTCAGGACCCCATACGGGAACTCGAGTCATGTTCTTGCGGCACGGAGATCGAGGACCGAGACAGCTGAGCACTGTGATTGCGGTTGGAGACGATTCGGGGGGCCGCGCATTCATGAGCAAACTCAAAGAGCGGCTTGCTTAAGCGGAGGATCGGTGCATGAGCGACTCCCACCAAGCTTTGCTGCGGCACTACGAGCCCCGAGGGCTGCTCAAGCGCATCCTTGCCGGCCTCAAGGCGCTCGACAAGGATCTCTCGTCGCTCACGCACGAGGATCTTGCACCGGCGGACGAGTTCCACTCCAACGGCCGTCCTGCGACGCGCGCACTCGCCGAATTTGCGGCGATCCCGAGGGGCGCCCGCGTGCTCGACATCGGCAGCGGTCTCGGCGGACCGGCCCGCTACCTCGCCGCGACCCATGGCTGCGACGTCACCGGCATCGACCTCTCCCCCGAATTCTGCAAAGTCGCCAACGAGCTCTCGCGCCTGACGAAGCTCGACGGCCGGACGCAGTTTCAGGTCGGCAACGCACTGGATCTGCGCTTCGAGGATGAGAGCTTCGACGTCGTGTGGACAATCCAGATGCAGATGAACCTGCCGGACAAGCGCCCACTGTACGCGGGCGCGGTTCGCGTGCTCAGGCCCGGCGGCGTCTTCGTGTGCCAGGAGATCTGCGCCGGCAACGGTGAGCCGCTCGAGCTTCCCGTGCCGTGGGCAAGCCGCCCCGAGCAGAGCCACCTGCTGGAGCCGGACAACCTGCGCAGGCTGATTCGGAGCGCCGGGCTGCGCGAGCGACGATGGCGCGACATCACCGCGGATATCATCGCCGCCCGCAAGGCGCAACAGGCAAAGGCGCAGGCGGCAGGCGGTGCAGCCGGCTTCCCGCCGCTGGGCATGCACCTCGTTCTGGGTGAACAGGCCGCCACAAAGATGGCCAATTCCGCGCGCAATACCGATGCCGGTCGCACCGTCTTCATCCAGGGCGTGTTCGACAAATAGCGACGAGGGAGGGCTAAAGTCGGAAGAACCGCCTCTCGTGGGGGGAACATGTCCGGCCCCGGCAGGGCGCCCCGGGCTGCTCAGACCGAGGAGCGAATCGATGGCGACTGTGACGATCAGGTTCCGCGATGGCGATGAGGAGACATGGAATCTGCACGAGGCAATGCAGCTTGGGGAGTTGGCAAGGCTCTTGACGTCATCTCTGGCACGTGGGTCAGCCGTCTCGTTCGGTGTGGCGTCGCACCCTGAGCGTCGTGACAGTGGATTTGAGGTCACACGACCCGCTCGGTCGCGAGGCGATCCTCCTGACCAGTGATACGGAGAACCCCATCCACAAGTGGTGGTTCGACCCGACGACGCTGCAGCTACTAGCGATGAACGACAGCTGGACCGTGGTCACTGCCGGTATCACGCCGACGACGGAGTCCGTTATCCCGGATCCGGCGTTCGTGCCGGTATCCAAGGAGCGAAACAGCTAACCCCCAGCTTCGGGACGGTCGAAGATGAGGGTCCGGGCTGGCCATCGCGCCTCCCGCGCCGTGGACGGCGTGATCGTGAAGCTGGACGGTAACCCCAAAGCCAGGGATGACCGAACAGCGCGGCAACGCCGCATCGTTTACGACCACGTCCGACACGCTTGATCGCCGTCTCGCGCTTGGGGACCGGGTGCCGCTCGGGCGATGCGTCTGATGCGTTCGGGAACCCCGAGAGTTACGCACGCGCGTCGAACGGACTCCGACAGACCGACCGCGTCGCGTGAAGCTGCCTCCCACGCAAGGCATCTTGGGTGGGCGCTGCAGGGCTCGAACCTGCGACCTTCGCCTTGTAAGGGCGACGCTCTTCCAGCTGAGCTAAGCGCCCGCTCGTGCGGGTTCCGTGTGGCCGCATGCCCGGCACACCACGTCGCCGAGCTGCAGCGACAGCCGCGTGCTTCCGCACGCCGCGCACCGGTCCAGGCCGTCGGCCCAGCCGGGGCGATCGCGTTGGCAGTCCGGGCAGATCAAGATCTGCCGTCGGCCCTCGACCGCTCGCACCCACGGCGCCGATCGCTTGTCGGGGTCGTAGGTGGCGCGGCCGCAGCGTGCGCACGCGGGTCGCTCGTTCGGCTCGGTGGGACCGTCCTGCGGTTCCACGGTTCACCAGGATACCGACGCCACTGACCGTCGTTCAGCCCGGCGCCACGCCTTCCGACGGCGGCCCGACACCGCCGAGCCGGTGCTTGCTCGTCCCCCGCGCCCGCCACGCCGCCACGATCGCGGTGCCGAGCCCGAACACCGACGCGAGTCCCCACGCGATGCCGTTCAGGACCGGCACCAGCCCGACGACAGCCACGATCGCCCATCCCGCGAGCGCCGCCGCGAGCCGCGAGCGGGGCGGCGGCAGCAGGGCCCTTCCGATGCCGACCGCTGCGGCGGCGAGACCCAGCAGGAAGACGAGACCGAGGCCGAGCAGGAGCGCGAGTCCGAGCGGCAGACCGACGATCGAGGCGGCGAGCGCGACCGCGACGACGGGCGTCAGCACGCCGACCGCGGTCCCCCACGCCGCCGACGCGAACGGCGCCGTCCTCGTCGCGACAGCCAGCCGTTCGACGCCGCGCGGCGCCAACAGGACGAGCACGCCGACGAGGACGAGCACGGAGACCGCCATCGCGATCGACACGAGCAGCCCGCCGAGCGCACCGATCGGGCCTGCGAGCGTCACCCGGAGGCCTTCCCGCACCTCTCCCGCGACCGTCGCGCCGTCGGCCAGCTCGACGGGATCGCGCGCGAGGACGCTGCCGGCGACCTGTGCCGTTCCGCGCAGGACCACCGGTCCGTCGAGCGCAACGACGTCGCCGGTCACCTGTCCCGCGATCGTCGCCGGCCCGTCGACGACGATCACGTCGCCGTCGACCACGCCGAGGACGACCGCGCTCCCGGTGATCACGACGACCTCACCGACCGTCCTCCCTCGCGGCACGAGCAGGTCACCTGAGAGGACGACCTGCGGCCGCGGGTCGTCGTCGACGGGCTGAGCAGATGCGGTGCCGACCCCGGCGATGACGCCCAGCGCCGCGGTCGCGACGAGCCACAGCACACGCCGACGGACCATCGGCGGCATCGTAGCGGCGGCGGCGTGGCCTCCGACGCCGTGCCGCCCACGGATCGTCGCTCCGGATAGCCTGGTCGGACCACAGAGGGAGGAGAACCCCGATGGTCGACGTCGACCAACTCCGGCTCCCGGGCGTCGGGATCCGGTACGAGTTCACGGCACGCTCGGGGCAGCGGATCGGCGTGGTCGCGCACCGGAGCGGACGCCGCGAGGTCTTCGTGGCGGACCGGCACGACCCCGACTCGTTCAACGAGGTCTTCGAGCTCACCGACGACGAGAGCGGAACGTTCGCCGAGCTGCTGGGCGGCGCCCGCGTGGCGCGGGAGCTGAGCTCGCTGCAGCAGTCCGTCGAAGGCCTCGCGATCGATTGGCTCCCCGTCGACGGTGACTCCCCCTACGTCGGCCGCACGATCGGTGACACCCAGACGCGGACCCGCACCGGCGTGTCGATCGTCGCGGTGATGCGGGGCGACGAAGCGGTCCCCGCGCCGGGGCCCGACTTCGTCCTGCGGGCCGACGACGTCGTCGTGGTCGTCGGGCAGCCTCGAGGCATCGAAGGGGTCGTCGAGCTCCTGCACGCCGGCTGACGGATGACGGACACGCCGCTCATCGAGCTCGGCGCGGTCCTCATCGTGCTCGCGTTGCTCGCCAGGATCGCCTCGCGCGTCGGCATCCCCGCGATCCCGCTGTACTTGCTCGCCGGCCTCACCGTCGGTGAGGGAGGGATCGTTCCGCTGGGCACGACGTCGGACTTCGCGCGGACGGGCGCCGAGATCGGCGTCGTGCTCCTGCTCTTCACGCTCGGCCTCGAGTACACGGCCGAGGACCTCTTCTCGACGATGCGGACCTCGCTACCCGCGGGCGTGCTGAACTTCGCGCTCAGCTTCGGGCCCGGGCTCGCCGCGGGCTTCCTCCTCGGGTGGGGAACGATCCCCGCCCTGTTCCTCGGCGGCATCACGTTCGTCACGTCGACGAGCGTCGTGGCGAAGATCGTGAACGACCTCGGCTGGACGGGGAACCGCGAGATCCCGCTCGTGCTCTCGATCTCGATCACCGAGGACCTGACGATGACCCTCTACCTGCCGCTGCTCACGGCGCTCGTGGTCGGCGGCGTGAGCCTCGCCGGCCTCGGAACCGCGCTCGCCGCGATCGCCGGCGTCGTCGTGATCCTGTTCCTCGCGCTCCGGTTCGAGGAGCAGATCAGCCGGATCCTCTTCACCCGCAACGAAGAGGCGCTTCTCCTGAGCATCCTCGGCATCGTGATCCTCGCCGCCGGCGTCGCCGAGGCCGGGAGCGTGTCGGCCGCCGTCGGAGCGCTCCTGGCCGGCATCGTCCTCTCGGGCCCGGCCGCCCAAGGCGCGCGCGACCTACTCCCTCCCCTGCGGAACCTCTTCGCCGCGTTCTTCTTCTTCTTCGTGGGGCTCGAGGTCGATCCGAGCTCGATCGCGGCGGCGCTCGCGCCGGCCGTGGTCCTCGCCGTCGTCGGGATCGCCGGGAAGGTCGTCGTCGGCTGGTGGGCCGCGCGCGGCGCCGGCATGGGCCCCCGCGCCCGGGCACGGGCGAGCGCGCTGTTGATCCCGCGCGGCGAGTTCTCGATCGCGCTCGCCGGCATCTCGGTGTCGGCGGGGATCGAGCCGCGCGTCGCCTCGCTCGCGGTCGCGTACGTGTTCATCCTCGCGGTCGCCGCGCCGATCGCCGCCCGCCTGGCCGTGCCGCTCGCGGATCGCCTGTCGGGGCGCGGCCGGGAGCCGTCGGGACCCACCCATGTCGGTGGTCCGCGGTAGCGTTCCCCGGTGAGCCTCCGGGCCTTCTCCCCTGCCGTCCGCGCCTGGTTCGAGGCTTCCTTCGATGCGCCCACGAAGGCCCAGACGCGAGGCTGGAAGGCGATCGCCGACGGCGATCACACCCTGATCCTGGCCCCGACGGGTTCCGGCAAGACGCTCGCCGCGTGCCTGTGGGCGATCGACCGGCTGTCGGCGACGCCGCCCGTCGAGCGCGAGCGCCGCACACGGGTCCTGTACGTGTCGCCGCTCCGCGCCCTGGCCGTCGACGTCGAGAAGAACCTGCGCGCGCCGCTGATGGGCATCCAGCACGCCGCCGAGCGGATCGACGCGCCGATCGCGCACGTTCCGGTGGTCGGCGTCCGGACCGGCGACACCGACGCGCGGGAGCGGCGCCGGCTGCTGCGCGAGCCGCCCGACATCCTCATCACCACCCCCGAGTCGCTCTACCTGATGCTGACGTCGTCGGCGCGCGAGACGCTCCGTGGCGTCGACACCGTGATCGTCGACGAGATCCACGCGATGGCCGCCACGAAGCGTGGCGCGCATCTGATGCTGTCGCTCGAGCGACTCGAAGAGCTCGTCGACGCCCCGTTCCAGCGGATCGCACTGTCGGCGACGCAGCGCCCGCTCGACGAGATCGCGCGGTTCCTCGGCGGGTACGAGGGGCCGTCGCGGGCGCGCGAGGTGACGATCGTCGACGCCGGCCACCGCAAGCCGCTCGACCTGCAGGTCGTCGTGCCGGTCGAAGACATGGCGGAGCTCGGACAGCAGCTCGACGTTCCGCAGGACGGCGACGGGTACGCCGCGGCCGGGCCCGGCCCGCGGGCGTCGATCTGGCCGGCGATCCATCCGGTGCTGCTCGACCTGATCCGCGAGCACCGCTCGACGATCGTGTTCGTCAACAACCGGCGCACGGCCGAGCGGCTCGCGAACCGCCTGAACGAGCTCGCCGAGGAGGAGCTCGTGCGGTCGCACCACGGTTCGGTCGCGCGGGAGCAGCGGCTCGAGGTCGAGGACGCCCTCAAGGCCGGAACCCTCCGCGCGATCGTCGCGACGTCGTCGCTCGAGCTCGGCATCGACATGGGCGCGGTCGACCTCGTCGTGCAGGTCGAGTCCCCCCCGTCGGTCGCGAACGGGCTCCAGCGGATCGGCCGCGCCGGCCACCAGGTCGGCGAGCCGAGCAAGGGGCGGATCCTTCCGAAGTGGCGCGGCGACCTGCTCGAGTCGGCGGTCGTCGCCGAGCGGATGCTGAAGGCCGAGATCGAGTCGACCCGCTACCCGCGGAACCCCCTCGACGTGCTCGCGCAGCAGCTCGTCGCGATGTGCGCGGTCGACGAGTGGCACGTCGACGACCTCGCCGCGGCCGTCCGGCGAAGCGCGAACTTCGCCGACCTCTCCGACGACGTCTTCACCGCCGTGCTCGACCTGCTCGCCGGGCGGTACCCCAGCGATGGGTTCGCCGAGCTTCGGCCGCGCCTCGTCTGGGACCGCGCGAACGGCGTCGTGCGCGCGCGCGAGAGCGCGGGCCGGCTCGCGATCGTCAGCGGCGGCACGATCCCCGACCGCGGCCTCTTCGGCGTCTTCACGACCGACGGCACGCGCGTCGGCGAGCTCGACGAGGAGATGGTCTACGAGTCGCGGTCGGGCGAGGTCTTCCTGCTCGGCGCGTCGAGCTGGCGGATCGAGCAGATCACGCGCGACCGCGTCGTCGTGACGCCCGCGCCGGGCGAGCCGGGCAAGCTGCCGTTCTGGAAGGCGCCCGGCCCCGGCCGGCCCCTCGAGCTCGGCCGCGCGATCGGTCGGTTCACGCGCGAGGTGCGCGGCAAGAAGCGTGACGAGGCGCTCGCTCGCTTGCGCGACGACATCGGCCTCGACGTGTGGGCCGCCGACAATCTGGTCAACTACCTTGACGAACAAGCCGAGGCCACCGGATCGGTGCCCGACGACCGCACGATCGTGGTCGAGCGGTTCCGCGACGAGATCGGCGACTGGCGCGTCTGCATCCTGTCGCCGTTCGGATCGCAGGTGCACGCGCCGTGGGCGCTCGCGATCGAGGCGCGTCTGCAGGACCGGCTCGGGCCGGGAGCGCAGGTGCTGTGGTCCGACGACGGCATCGTCGTGCGCCTGCCCGAGGCCGTCGACCGCGTTCCGACCGAGGATCTGCTGTTCGACCCCGACGAGATCGAGGACGAGGTCGTGCGGTCGCTCCCGGCGACGGCCCTGTTCGCGAGCGTCTTCCGAGAGGTGTCGGCGCGGGCGCTGCTGCTGCCGCGGCGCCGGCCCGGCCAGCGCACGCCGCTCTGGCAGCAACGGCAGCGTGCGGCCGACCTGCTGATCGAGGCGGCGAAGCATCCCGACTTCCCGATGCTGCTCGAGGCGACGCGCGAGTGCCTGCGGGACGTGTTCGACGTGCCGGCGCTCCGCGAGGTGATGGAGGACCTGCGCGCGCGCCGCACCCGCCTCGTGACCGTCGAGACCGAGAAGGCGTCGCCGTTCGCGCAGTCGCTGCTGTTCCGGTGGATCGCCGTCTACATGTACGAGGGCGACGCGCCGCTCGCGGAACGACGCGCCGCCGCGCTCGCGCTCGACCGCGACCTGCTGCGCGAGCTGCTCGGCGCCGAGGAGCTCCGCGAGCTGCTCGACCCGCGCGCGATCGAGGAGATCGAGCTCCAGCTGCAACGGCTCGCGTCGGGCCGGCAGGCGCGCACCGCCGACGGCGTCCACGACCTGCTGCGCGACCTCGGGCCGCTCACCGACGGCGAGGTCGCCGCGCGGGTCGAGCCGTCGTCGGCCGCCGTCGCGTTCGTCGAACGACTCGTGGGCGAGAGCCGCGCGATCCGCGTGAAGGTGGCCGGTGACGATGTCGTCGCGGCGGCCGACGACGCCGGCGTGCTGCGCGACGCGCTCGGCGTGTCGGTCCCCCGAGGGCTCCCCGGCGTCTTCACCGATCCGGTGGAGCGACCGCTCGAGCGGCTCGTCGCCCGCTACGCGCGCACGCACGGTCCGTTCACGATCGCCGAGGCGTCGGCGCGCCTCGGCGCCGGCGCCGACCGCGTCCGCGCCGCCCTCGAGGCCCTCGCGTCCGACGGCCGCGTCGTGCACGGGGAGTTCCGACCGTCAGGCACCGAACGCGAGTGGTGCGACGTCGAGGTGCTCCGGCGGGTGCGGCGGGCGTCCCTCGCGGCGCTGCGGCGCGAGATCGAGCCGGTCGACGCGCCGACGTTCGCGCGGTTCCTCCCTGCGTGGCAGGGCGCCGATCGTCCGAGGGGCGGCGTCGACGCGCTGCCGGAGGCGATCGCGCGCCTCCAGGGAGCGTCGGTGCCGGCGTCGATCCTCGAGACCGACGTCCTGCCGGCGCGCGTGCGCGGGTTCCGGCCCGCCGACCTCGACGCGCTCGTCGCGAGCGGCGACGTCGTCTGGGTCGGCACCGGGCCGCTCGGCAACGACGACGGACGGATGACGCTGCTGTTCCGCGCCGAGGCGCCGTTCCTGGCGCCGCCGCCGCTCCCCGACGACGAGCGCCCTGCGGGACCGATCCACGACGCGATCCGCGAGCGGCTCCGCGAACGGGGCGCGTCGTTCTGGCCGGATCTCGTGCAGGCGGCCGGCACCGGCGACGAGCGGATCGTCCTCACGGCGCTGTGGGACCTCGTCTGGGCGGGCGAGGTGACGAACGACACGCTGGCCCCGCTGCGCGCGTACGTGGCGGGCACGACCCGTCGCCGCACGCGCGTCAGCTCGCGTCCCCGGCCGGGGCAGCTCCGCCGAGCCGGTCCGCCCGCCGCGGCGGGCCGCTGGTCGCTGGTCGAAGAGCTCCTCGAGCCCGCGCCCGGGGCGACCGAACGCTCGCACGCACGTGCCGCGCAGCTGCTCGACCGGCACGGCGTCGTGACGCGCGAAGGCGTGCTGGCCGAGAGCGCCGCCGGCGGCTTCGCCGCCGTCTATCCCGTGCTGAAGGCGATGGAGGAGGCCGGCAAGGTGCGGCGCGGCTACTTCGTGGCCGGCCTCGGCGCCGCGCAGTTCGCGCTCCCGGGAGCGGTCGACCGGCTCCGCGCGAGGCGAGACGACGAGGTCGAGGACGTCGTGATCCTCGCGGCGGCCGATCCGGCGCAGCCTTACGGCGCGGCGCTGCCCTGGCCCGAGACCGCCGGGCGGCCCTCGCGGAGCACCGGCGCCTTCGTGATCCTGGTCGACGGCGCGCCGGCCGCCTTCGTCGAGCGGGGCGGCCGGACCCTCGCGACGTTCCCGGGAACCGGCGACCACATCTGGCCCGACGCCGTGGCGTCCCTCGTGAAGGACGGACGGCTGCGCCGCATCGAGCTCCGGCAGATCGACGGTTCGCCGGCGTCGGAACATCCGTCGGCCGATCGCCTCCGCGAGGTCGGGTTCGTCGACGGCTACCGCGGCCTCACCCTGCGCGGGTAGCCCGGCCACCGACGCACGCACGGGTTCCGTCTCGGAACGGCACACCGCACGGCGGTTCCGATCC
>DATHTO010000096.1:0-9910 GCA_035463115.1 Actinomycetota bacterium
GTCGCTCGCGATCGAGACGAGGAGCGGCACGTCCAGGTTCCTGCTGCTCGGCGGTGAGCCGCTCGGCGTCCCGATCAAGATGTGGTGGAACTTCGTCGCTCGGGACCTCGACGAGATCACGGAGGCGTGGCGGGCATGGCAGGCGCACGACGACGACCGGTTCGGACCGGTCCCGTCGACGCTCGCACGGATCGACGCGCCGACACCGCCGTGGATGCGGGAAGGATGAACGCGCGCTCGTTCCGCGGGAGACGCGTGGGCGGCGCCGCGGCCGTCGGCGTGATCGCCGGGCTTCTCTCCGGTCTCTTCGGCGTCGGCGGCGGGATCCTCATCGTCCCCGGCCTCGTGTTCCTGCTCGCGATGGACCAACGGCGCGCGCACGGAACCTCGCTCGCGGCGATCGTTCCGATCGCGCTCGCCGGCGTCGGGGGCTTCGTCCTCGACGGGGCGGTCGACTGGCCCGTCGCGGCCGCGATCGTCGTCGGCGCCGTCGGTGGGTCGTTGATCGGAACGACCGCCCTCCGTTGGATCCCGCAGCGGGGTCTCCGGATCGCGTTCATCGTGTTCCTGCTCCTGACGGCGGCCCGGATGGTGATCGCGACGCACGAGGCGGCAGGCCGCGGCGAGCTCGACCCGCCGATGGTCCTCGGGCTCGTCCTGCTCGGGATCGCCTCGGGCACGCTCGCGGGGCTCCTCGGCGTCGGCGGCGGCATCGTGATCGTGCCGGTGCTCGTGACGCTGTTCCTGATGCCCGACGCGGTCGCGAAGGGAACCTCGCTCCTCGTCATCGTGCCGACCGCCCTCAGCGGGACGTGGCGGAACGTCCGCAACGGCAACGCCGACGTCCGCGTCGCGGCCGTCGTCGGCGTCGCCGGCGTCGCGTCGGCGTTCGTCGGGTCGCGGATCGCTCTCGACCTCGATCCGACGGCCTCGGGCGTCCTGTTCGCGATCCTGCTCGTGCTCGTCGCGGGGAGGATGACGCTCATGACGCTTCGCGAGCGGGATGCGCGCCCGGCCGCTCAGGCGTCGCGCTGAGCGTGGCGAGATCGTTGGGGGGTACCGCTACGCGAGGCGTCGATCGATCAGCATCCGCAGGAACGGGTTCAGGCGATCGTGCGCATGCCCGAACCAGGAGCCGTGACCCATCTCCTCGAGCAGGTGGTACTCGGCGTTCGGGAGCATGTCGGCGAGCTCCTTCCCGTCCTGGGGAGGTGCCTGCACGTCCTCGGTGAACGCGACGACGTCGAACGGCACCTGACACGAGGGGAGCTGCGCGCGCTGATCGAACAGCAGCGATGCCTCCCACTGCGGGATCAGCGACGTCTCGTTCTCGCCCGACTCCATCCACGCCACGAGGATCGCGCGCAGCTTGGGCCACAGCTCCCGGTCGCCGAGCACGCGCGCCGGATACAGCATCGACGCGTAGTGGCACGCGCCCATCAGCCCGGTGAGGCTGCCGCCGGCCTTCCGGAAGTCGATCTCGGCCTGCTGGTAGTCCCACCCCCAGCCGGTGCTCCACGCGCCGGTTCCCATCACGATCGCGCCGCGGAGCAGGTGCGGGAAGTCGATCGCGACCTGCTGGACGATCGCCGAGCCGAACGAGATGCCGACCAGCGTCACGGGCGGTTCGCAGGCCGCCTCGATCAGCTCCGCGGCGTCACGCGCGAAGACCTCGATCGCCCACGGCATCTCGGTCGCGGTCGTCGTCTTGCCGATCCCGCGGTTGTCGAAGGTGGTGTTCCGGTAGAGCCGTTCGAAGTACGGGATCTGGAAGAGGTGCCAGTCGCTTCCGAGGCTGCCGCCGCCGGAGACCCAAACGACGTCGTGCCCCTCGCCGAACTGCTCGTAGAAGATCGTGGCCTCGGAACCTTCCAACGTCGGCATACGGCCTCCTCGTGCGCTGATCGACGTCGCGGATCCGAAGCCTACGGGGCGACCGCGACGTCATCCGATCCGCCGGTCACCCCAAGGTCGCCGCGGGCGTCATGTCATGCTGCGGCTTCCCCTACCCGACGACGAGGAGGCGATCACGTGGCGACGTCCACCGACGAGCTCACCGAACGGATCTTCGGCTCGCTCATCGCGACCGGCGAGATCCTCACGGTCTACCTCGGTGACCGGCTCGGCCTCTACGCGGCGCTCGCCGAGGGCGCGGCGACGAGCGACGAGCTCGCGCGCCGCGCCGGGGTCGCCGAACGGTACGCCCGCGAATGGCTCGAGCAGCAGACGACGGCCGGGTTCCTCGACGTGGACGACGTCGACGCCGCGGCCTCGGAACGACGCTACTCGCTGCCGCCCGAGCACGCGAAGGTGCTCCTGCACCAGGACGAGCTCACGTACCTGCCTCCGATCGCGCGCGTCTTCGTCGCGGCGGCCCAGAGGCTGCCCGAGCTGATGCTCGCGTACCGCGACGGCGGTGGCGTGGGCTGGCGCGAGTTCGGGCCCGACATGAGCGAAGGCCAGGAGTACGGCAACCGGCCGGCGTACCTCGCCTCGATGGCGGACTGGATCGAGGAAGGGATCGCCGACGTGCACGAACGTCTCGGGGCCGGCGGCCGGGTGGCCGATGTCGGCTGCGGCGGCGGGTGGTCGTCGATCGCGATCGCGAAGGCGTATCCGGGAGTCACGGTCGACGGGTTCGATCTGGACGAGCCGGCGATCGAGCGCGCGCGCCGGAGCGCCCAGCGTGAGGGCGTGGCCGATCGCGTGCGGTTCCACGCGACCGATCCGGCCGAGCTCGACCACGGCGATGGGTACGCGCTCGTCACGGCGTTCGAATGCATCCACGACATGCCGCATCCCGTTCCGGTGCTGGCGGCGATGCGGTCGATGGCAGGAGCCGACGGCGCCGTGGTGGTGATGGACGAGAACGTCGCGCCGGCGTTCGGCGCGATCGGCGACGAGACCGAGCGCCTGATGTACACGTTCAGCACGTTGGTGTGCCTCGCCGACGGCATGTCGCACCCGAACTCGGTCGGTACCGGCACCGTGATGCGTCCTGACGTCCTCGACGGGTACGCCCGGGACGCGGGCTTCTCGAGGACCGAGATCCTGCCGATCGATGGGGGCCTGTGGCGCTTCTACCGGCTCCATCCCTGAGGGCCGCGCGACACGCCGGCGTCGGGACCAGCGCCGCTCGGTCGTCCGCACCGCGCCGATAGGCTGGAGGTGTCGGCACGCGGCGTCGCATGGGAGCCCGCACCCCGCGCGCCACCGCAACGTTGCAACCAGGAGGGTGCGATGGAGGGGATGAGCCACCACTCGACCCCCGGTGTCGGCCGCTTCAGCCGGGACATCGACGGCCTGCCGGACGCCACGGAGACCGAGATGCTCCGGCTGTCGGACGGCGACACGCTCGACCTGCGGATCGCCCCGGTCGCCAAGCGCATCGGCGACGTGGTCGTGCGGATGCTCGCCTACAACGGGTCGATCCCGGGGCCGACGCTCCGCGTGCGGCAAGGATCCGAGATCGTCGTGAACGTCGTGAACGACGGCGACGTCGAGGCCACCGTGCACTGGCACGGCCTCCGCCTCGAGAACCGCTACGACGGCGTCCCGCACGACACGCAGAAGCCGATCCCAATCGGCGGCACGTTCACGTATCGCGTCCGGTTCCCCGACGACGGCGTGTACTGGTACCACCCTCACATCCGCGAGGACTACACGCAGGACATGGGGCTGTACGGCAACATCGTCGTCGACGCGCACGACGCGGGGCTGTGGCCCGACGTCGATCGTGAGGTCGTCCTCGCGATCGACGACATCCTCCTCGAGGACGGCATGATCGCGTCGTACGACCGGTCGGGCCCCGATCACGTCGCGATGGGTCGGTTCGGGAACACGCTCCTCGTCGACGGCTCGCTGGACTGGGCGTTGCACGTCCGGCGGAACGAGGTCGTCCGCTTCTTCCTCACGAACACCGCGAACACGAGGATCTTCGACGTGGCGACGGCAGGTGTCCCGATGAAGCTGGTCGGTGGCGACAGCGGCCGGTACGAACGGGACAGCTTCGTCGACGATGTGCTGATCGCGCCGTCCGAGCGCGCCGTCGTCGACGTGCTGTTCGACCGGCCGGGTGACGTGGCGCTCGAGCACCGGACGCCCGACCGCACGTACCGGCTCGGAACGATCACCGTGAGCGACGAGGCCGCCGCCTCGACGGTCGCCGAGCGGTTCCGATCGTTGCGGACGAACGCCGAGCTCGAAGGCGAGCGCGCGAGGATCGCAGGCGACCTGACGAGGGAACCCGACAAGGTCCTCGCGCTGGTCGCCGAGATGACGATGGACGAGCCGGCTCCTCCTGCGGCCGATCCCACCGCGCCGCGCTTCGCGTGCCCGATGGATCCTGAGGTCGTGAGCGTCGAGCCGGCGCGTTGCCCGACGTGCGGGATGAAGCTGCTCCCGATCGCGTTCGTGCCGGCTGCGCTCGAGCTGCTCGCCGCGAGCTCCCCGGATACGCACGCGCACGGAGGAAGCGGACACGAGGCCGGCGGGATCGAGTGGGAAGACACGATGGAGGAGGTCAACCGGCAGACGACCACGAGCAACACGCGGTGGATGCTCGTCGACCGGCGGACGGGCCGGTCGAACGCTGCGATCGACTGGTCGTTCACGGTGGGCGATCGGGTGAAGATCCGGCTGATCAACGAGATGGAGTCGGATCATCCGATGCACCATCCGTTCCACATCCACGGCGCCGGGCGGTTCCTCGTGCTGACGCGCGGCGGCGTTCCCGAGGAGAACCTGGTCTGGAAGGACACGGTGCTCGTCCGGACAGGCGAGACCGTCGACATCCTGCTCGACGTCTCGAACCCGGGCCTGTGGATGGCGCACTGCCACATCGCCGAGCATGCAGAGAGCGGCATGATGTTCAGTTTCGAGGTGGCCCGATGATCCTCGACGCGCCACCTCCGGGGACGTTGCTGGACGCCGGCGGGGTGAGGCTCCACGCCATCGTGCGCGGCGAAGGGCGTCCGACCGTCGTCTTCGAAGCCGGAACGTGGGACCTGGGACTCACGTGGGCCAAGGTGCAGCCGGACGTGTCGACGTTCACGACGTCGGTGGCGTACGACCGCGCGGGCCTCGGCTGGAGCGAGGGCTCACCGGCTCCGCGGACGGCCGGTTCGATGGTCGACGAG
Organism: Actinomycetota bacterium; assembly: GCA_035463115.1. Taxonomy (GTDB): domain Bacteria; phylum Actinomycetota; class UBA4738; order UBA4738; family HRBIN12; genus BPGL01. The sequence continues at coordinate 5,139 of DATHTO010000096.1, forward strand.
CTCCGTGCGCTGCTGCGGGCCGCGCATCTGGAGCCACCGTTCGTGTTGGTCGGGCATTCCTTCGGGGGTCTCGTCGTGCGCCTGTTCGCCTTCCGGCACCCCGACGAGGTCGTCGGCATGGTCCTCGTCGACGCCGCGCACGAGGATCAGCTCGAGCGGTTCCCGCCCGAGGTCCGCGAGGTGCAGCCCACGCTGTACGCGATGCAGATCGAGCACCTCGGGAAGGTCCGAGATCAGCTGGCGGCCGGCTCCCCGGTCGACCCATCGATGGTCGGCGTGCCGCAGGATCTGCCCGACGAGGCGATCGCCGGGTACCGCGCGGTCGTGACGTCGAGCGCGTCGCGCATCGGAACGATGATCGCGGAGCTCGAGGGCCTCGAGGCGAGCCAGGAGGAGGTTCGCGCGGCACGACACGCAGGGCTCGGCGACATGCCGCTCGTCGTGATCAGCCACGGTGAACCCGCGCCGCTCCCGCCGATCGTCGGCGGTGGACCCGCCGTCGCCGACGCCTACGAGGCGTCGTGGCAAGAGATGCAGGTCGAGCTCTCCCGACTCTCGTCTCGCGGGTCCCGCGTCGTGGCCGACGGAAGCATGCACATGATCCATCACGACGTGCCGGAGCTCGTGGTGGACGCCATCCGCGACGTGGTCGAGGAGGTGGATCGCCGTCATGGGCGATGACCGGATCGCGTTCGTGCTGTATCCGGGGTTCACGGTTCTCGACATGGTCGGGCCGCTCCAGGTCTTCACCAGCCTGCGGACGTTCGCGCCGCGGTTCGAGGCCGTCGTCGTCGCCGCCGAGATCGGACCGTCGCCGACGGACACGCCGCTCCAGCTCGTGCCGAGCCACACGTTCGAGGCCGTCCCCGACCCGACCGTCGTGATCGTGCCGGGAGGCGGTGTTCCGACGATCCGGGCGATGGGCGACCGTACGATCCGCGACTACCTGCTGCGGACCGCCGAGACCGCCGACGTGGTCGCGTCGGTCTGTACCGGAGCGTTGATCCTCGCCGCCGCGGGCCTGCTCGAGGGCAGGAGGGCGACCACCCACTGGGCTTACCACGGTCTCCTGGAGCGGCTCGGCGCGACGTACGTGCCCGAGCGCTGGATCGAGGACGGGCGGTTCCTGACATCGGCGGGCGTCTCCGCCGGGATCGACATGGCGTTGCACCTGGTCGCACGCCTGACGGACGAGTCGACGGCTCGCATGGTGCAGCTCGGGATCGAGTACGACCCGCAGCCACCGTTCGGTCCGATCGACTGGAGCGGTGTCGATCGAGACGTGCTCGCGCCCGTCCTCCAGCAGAATGTGAAGGCGGCGCTGGCGGACGATCCCGCTCTGCTGGCCAAGCTCGTCGACTGAGGAGGGCACGATGGCGATGGTGACGGACCCCGTCTGTGGGATGCGGATCGACAGCGACGACGCAGCTGCCACCGCCGACCACGACGGAACGACGTACTACTTCTGCTCACAGGCGTGCCACGACGCGTTCGTCTCGGATCCCGCATCGTTCATCGAGTAGCCCTGCGGTCGCATGGAACATGATCGGCTGAGCGAGAACGAGGTCGCCGAGCGCGCGGGCACCACCGTCGAACGGATCCGCGAGTTGGTCGGCCTCGGTGTCCTCGACCGCACCGATGACGGGTTCGCGCGGAACGCCGTGATGCACGCCCGCGTCGTCGCGGACCTCGAACGCAAAGGGATCGATGCGAACGCCCTCGCCGCCGCCATCGCGGCGGGGGAGCTCACGCTCGGCTACCTCGAGAGCGCCGGCCGGCGGCATCCGCGTTCCGATCGAACGTTCGCCGAGCTCGCCGACGACATGGGCATCGCCCTGCCCGTGCTGGAGCGCATCTTCGTGGCCTTCGGCTTCCCGCGTCCCGCGCCCGACGAGCCGGTCCGCGAGGAGGATGTCCTCGGGCTCCGGTCGCTGCCGCTGCTGTTCGGCGCCGGCATCGGCGAGGGCGAGGTCCTCCGGCTGGCGAGGGTCTGGGGTGACGGCGCTCGGAAGATCGCGCAGTTCCAGCAGCACTACTTCCACGCGACGGTCGAGGAACCCTTCCGGCAGCGCGGTCTCCGGGACAACGAGGCGTTCGAGGCGGCCCTGCGCGAGGTCGGGATGCGGGCGGGGAGGTCGGGCGAGAACCTGCTCGCGTGGTTGTTCCGTCGGCACGTGGAGACGTTCGGCGTCGAGCACCAGTTCGCGCACGTCGAGACGGCGCTGGAGCATGCGGGCGTGCGCGCGCGGCCTCCGAAGGAGGTGGAGGCGGTGGCGTTCGCCGATCTCACGGGCTACACGACGCTCACGGAGGAAGCGGGTGACGAGGTGGCGGCGGACGTCGCGCTCTCCCTGGCGAGCCTCGTGAGCGAGATCGCGTCCGATCACGGTGGCGAGGTCGTGAAGATGCTCGGCGACGGCGTCCACTTCCATTTCGTGGATCCCTCCGAGGCGGTCGCCGCATCGCTCGACCTCGTGGGGAAGGTTCGTCCGGGCGGGCTTCCGCCGGCGCACATCGGTGTGAACGCCGGCCCGATGATCTTCGACGAGGGCGACTACTTCGGTCGGACGGTGAACGTCGCGGCACGGATCGCGAGCCAGGCGGGTCCCGATCAAGTGTTCGTCGGAGCACCGGTCGTCGAGGTCGTCACGCCGAACGGCTTCCGGTTCGTCGATGCGGGCACGTTCGCGCTGAAGGGCATCGCCGAGCCGGTACCGATCTTCGAGGCCGTCCCGGACGATCGCTGAACGTCAGCCGCGCCACGTGCCCGAGTCGCACGGCCGACCGGTTCCGCGGTTGTCGCGATGACGTGGCCATCCCGTAGCGTCTTCGCCGCAAGGCTTCCAATGGCCGCTACGCACGTGGTCGGCTCCGCTCGATGGACGCGTTGGTCGAGTTCGTTGGCAGGCTCGAGGACCATGTGTACGTGTTCGTCGGGGTGGGCCTCGTCCTCCTCGTCGCCGCCACGTGGTCGGCGCCGCAGGCCGGCCTCGCCATCGCCGGCGCCGTGATCGGCTCCTTCGCGGCGCCGATCGTGCCGCCGTACTTCGCAGACGCTGACCGGGTGATGATCAGCTTCGCGACCGGTGCGGGCGCCGGGGCGTTGATCGGTGCCGCCATCGGCGCCGTGATCGCCGCGTGGCGTCGCACGTCGCGGCCGCGCCGCCGTGCGCGATCGACGGCGTCGGTCGTGTCACGGGCGTCGCTCGGAGGGCTGACCGGCCTCGTGATCGTCGGGTACGGCGTCGCGCTCAGCGATCGGTTCGGAGCCGACTTCGACCTGCGTTCCCTCTACGCGGGGCTCCTGGGAGGAACCCTGGGCTGGGCCGCCGGCGCCTTCCACGGATGGACCATCGCGACGCGCGACGACGGTCCCTCGAGCGGCGAGCGCGCGATCCTTCTCGTCCTCGCCGTCTTCACGATCGCCACCGGCGCGTTGGTCGTCGCATCGATCCGGAGCGCGAGCTTCGGCCCGATGATCGACAACGTCGGCCCGGGGAACCCGAGGCTCGTGCCTGTCGAGGTCGTCGGGTGGATCGGAACCGCGGTCGTCACCGCCACGTTCGTCTGGCTGGCGCTCCGTCCGGCCGCGGGCGACGATGGCGCAGGATCGGGCGGAGGAGGGCTCCACTGAGGACCTTCCGATCAGCGGGTTCTGTGTGTGTCGTCCTGTGGCGAGCGAGGTGTGATCAGGGTCTCGCGCCTGGCAGCTTCTATGAGCCGGACCGTGGCCCTACCGCGACGAAGAAGGCTGCGGATCCGACCACGCTCAGGTCCACGGTGCTGAAGGACGCTTCCAGGATGCGGCGGATCCCCTCCGGGGTGTCATCGAGGTTGTCGAACGCCCCTTGCTTGTTCGCTGCTCTCAGGAACGCCCGTGCCGACCTCGTGTGTTCGCCCTGGAGACCGAGGACCGTCCCGCCGAACAGGACCCCCTCTGCGCCTAAGACATCGGCGATGTTCCGGATGGCGACCGCCTTGTTCCCTTCCGGCCCGCGCAGGCAGTGCAGCACGAAGCTGAGCGCCGCGGAGTCGAACGGTCCGTCGACCGTAAGCGGCTTCATGACATCGGCCTCGACGGTCACGGGATGCCTTCCCTCGAGTCGCTTGGCCGCGTAGCGAAGCACGGTCGGATTGGGGTCCAGGAGCGTGATCTCGGTGTCGCGGGGAGGATCCGCCTTCTCGATGAAGTAGCCGGTTCCGGGACCAACGTCGAGGTGTCGGCGCCCGATGTGCTGTCGGTAACCATCGACGCCCGGTGCGACGGGAACCTTCCAGACCGCCTTCGTCATGAAGCTCAGCACCCAAGCGTCGTAGATGGCGAGCATCACCGCGTTGTACCCGGACTGCCCCTTGTAGGACGGATCGGACCGATCCATGCTTAGGAGCATCGCATAGCCCGCGACGATGGAAGTGAGAGGCGGTGCGAGAGGGGAGACTCGAACTCCCACGGCCTCTCGGCCAGCAAATCCTAAGGTTGGTCGCTCCACACATGGACACCGGTTCTACGTGTCGTCCTGTGTCGTCTCGTGCCGTTCTGTGCCCACGTGCGTCGTCCTGTCGTGAGCAAGATGTGAGCAAGACGGCCTTGCTGCGTACTTCCACTACCTCGACGCGGTGACGGACCGCGGTCGGCGAGTTCGATGATCGACTGCGACGTCCGCCTCCCCGGGGTGCCGGAATCAGGCGTGAGGATGGTCAGCGGCTGCATGCGCGACCGTGCTCTCGCCTGCCCGCTCGGCGAGGACCCTCATCACTGACAGGGCGATCGA
>DATHTO010000097.1:0-5349 GCA_035463115.1 Actinomycetota bacterium
CCATCCCGGCATCCGCGACGGTGACTTCGAGAACGGGATCATCTGGCACGAATACGGCCACGGCCTCTCCATCCGCCTCACCGGCGGCCCGAACGTGAGCTGCCTCGGCGGCAACGAGCAGCAGGGCGAGGGGTGGAGCGACTACGTCGCGAACGTGGCGATGATCGATCCGGAGCTCGACGATCCGCAGCAGCCGCGCGGGATGGGGCCGTACGCCCTCTTCCAGCCGGACCGGCACGGGAATGGCATCCGGCCGCGGCCGTACACGCGGGACATGACGATCCAGCCCGCGACGTACGACTCGATCAAGACGAACGCCTGGATCACCGGGTCGCTGGCGGTGCCGCATGGCATCGGCCACGCCTGGGCGGCCATCCTCTGGGACATGACCTGGGATCTGATCGACAAGCACGGCTTCGCGCCGAACATCTACTCGCCGTGGAACACGGGCGGGAACACGCGCGCGATGCAGTACATGGTCGACGGACTCAAGTTCCAGGGCTGCAACCCGACGTTCGTGATCTCGCGTAATGCGATCCTCGCGTCGGCCGACGCGAACGCCGCGGCGACGAATCAGCCGAGCGATGCGTGCTCGATCTGGGCCTCGTTCTCCCGGCGCGGCGTCGGCTTCAGCGCCGTCGGCGGCGGGACCGGTCGCGATGACAACACGGAGGCGTTCGACACGCATCCGAATTGCCGTCGCGGCTTCCTCAATCCGATCAAGCAGCAGTACGGAGCGCTGAACGTCGAAGCAGCAGGGAGGACGGTGCCCCTCCGCTTCAACGTGAGCGGGGCAACCGGGCTCGACATCCTGATGCCCACGAACTCGCCGTTCTCGCGCAAGGTGGACTGCGCGACGCTCCAGGTGCCGAGCATCGGCGCCCGGATCACGCCGCGCGAGTACCCCGAGGACACGTCGCCGTCCGGCAAGTCGGGGCTCTCGCGGAGCTCGACCGGCGTGTACACGTACACGTGGCAGACCCAGGAGGACTGGGTCGGCACCTGCCGCGAGCTCGTGATCACGCGGAAGGACGGCCAGCAGCACCGCGCGTTCTTCCAGTTCGTCGCCGCCGAATAGCGGCGAGTCGTACCGGAACCACAGAGGGGGCGCCCGGCCGGGCGCCCCCTCTCCGGTTTGGGACGCAAGCAGCACCGGGCGTTCTTCCGCGCCACGTGCGAACCGATCCCCATTGACTGTAGTCGCGCCGCGCGCGAGACTCAGGCGGTTCCGACTGGAACACACCGACCAAGGAGGGGAGCATGTCGTCCAGATCTCCGAGGGTCGTCGTCGCGCTGCTCACCGCTCTCGGAACGCTCGCACTCGTGGCGAGCGCTTCCTCGGCGGCAGGCGCGGGGGCGTCCACGGATCGCGCAGTCTCGATCGCGATCGCCCATCTCGAGGCGCAACCGGGCTCCGTCGGAGCCACGAGCGCCGGGGTGCGCGAGCTCGCCGTGTCGAGCGCGTACACGAGCAAGCACAACGGCCTCACACACGTGAACCTGAACCAGCGCCACGAGGGCCTCGACGTCTTCGGCGCCCACGCGACCGTGAACGTCGACGCGTCCGGCAAGGTCGTGTTCGTCGGCGGCGGCTTCGAGCGTGGCCTCGCCGTCGCGTCGTCCGGCGCCGAGCTGGACGCGACCGCAGCGGTCGCCGCGGCCGCCGACGGGCTCGGGCTCGACGAGCCGGAGCGGCTCCGCGTCCTCTCGCTGAGCGTCGGCTCCGCGCAGGAGGCGGTTCTCTCCGGCGGCGGCATCTCGGACGAGCCGATCCAGGCGCGGCTCGGCTGGCAGCCGACGAAGGACGGCCTCCGGCTCGCGTGGCAGCTGACGATCGACGACGCCTCCGACGCGCACCTCTGGAACGCGACGGTGGACGCGTCGAGCGGCGACCTGCTCGCCAAGGACGACTGGACCGAGCACGACCCGCCCGAGGAGCTCGCCGACCGGCTCGGGCGCGGCGGCGGCCAGACCTCGTCGGCCGTCGCGACGCTCGCCGCAGGCCCGACGGTTTTCGAGACGGCGAATCCCGTGGACGACGGCTCGAGCTACAGGATCTACCCGCAGGAGAGCCCCGACGACAGCGACCGCGTGCTCGAGACGAGCCCCGCCGACGGCATCGCGTCGCCGTTCGGCTGGCACGACACCGACGGGGCGGACGGTCATGAGTTCACGATCACGCGCGGGAACAACGTCCACGCGTACACCGACCGCGACAACGACGGGAACCAGGATCCGGGCGGCTCGCCGGACGGCGGGGAGAGCCTCACCTTCGACTTCCCGATCGACCTGGGCGAGCACCCGCAGTACAACGTCCCGGCGAACATCACGAACCTGTTCCGCTGGTGCAACGTCGTGCACGACCTCATGTACCTCTACGGGTTCGACGAGGTCTCGGGGAACTTCCAGGTGAACAACTACGGCCGGGGCGGCGTCGGCGGCGACGACGTGCGCTGCGAGGGCATGGACGGCTCCGGCGAGAACAACGCGAACTTCTCCACGCCGGCGCAGGACGGCGGCCGGCCGCGGATGCAGACGTTCATCGAGACCGGTACCGGCCTGCCCAGCGCGGTCACGGTCGAGTCCGGCCCGGCGGCCGGGACGCACCTCGCGTCGTACGCGCGGTTCACCCCGCCCGCCACGACGGCCGGCACCTCGGGGACGCTCGTCCTCGTGAACGACGGGGTCGGCAGCCCGACCGACGGCTGCACTCCGTACTCGCTGCCGGCCGGCGCGATCGCCGTCGTCGACCAGGTGACGACCTGCAACAACTACACGCAGACGGTGAACGCCGAGAACGCGGGCGCCGTGGCGGTCGTCGTCCTCCACACGGCGACGAACACGCCGACCATGTCGGGCTCGATGACCCCGCCGGTCGGCATCCCGGCGATCCGCGTCGGCTCCGTCGCGGGCAACACGATCAGGGCCGCCCTCGCGGAGTCTCCGGCTCCCGGCCGGGTGCACCGCAACACCGCCCGTCCGCCGATGCGGATCGGCGATCTCGACACGGCGACGATCATCCACGAGTACAGCCACGGCGTCTCCAACCGCCTGACCGGCGGCCCGAACACGAACTGCCTCTCCGGGCAGGAGCAGATGGGCGAGGGCTGGGGCGACTGGCACGCGATCGTCGCGCTGATCGACACGGCGAAGGACGACCCGCAGGGCCCGCGCGGGATCTTCCCGTACGTCGTCTTCCAGGAGCCGCGCACCGGGCCCGGCCTGCGCAACCGGCCGTACTCCCGGAACATGGAGATCCAGCCCGCGACGTACGACTCGATCAAGACCAACGGGTGGCTCCTGAACGCCGCCGGCAACCCGACCTCCCTCTCGCAGCCGCACGGGATCGGGCACGCCTGGGCCGCGTTCCTCTGGGACATGACCTGGGACCTGATCGAGAAGCGCGGGTTCAACCCGAACCTGTACGAGCCCTGGAACACGGGCGGGAACAACCTCGCCTACCAGCTCGTGAACGACGGGCTGAAGATCCAGGGCTGCGGCCCGACGTTCGTCACCGGGCGCGACGCGATCCTCACCGCGGAGGAGGTCCTCCAGGACGGTGAGGACGCCTGCACGCTCTGGGCGTCGTTCTCGCGCCGCGGCCTCGGCTTCAGCGCGAGCGACGGCGGCACGAACGGCCGCAACGACGGGACGGAGGCGTTCGACACGCACCCGGCCTGCCTGCGCGGGTTCCAGACCCCGGCCAACCACGCGTACGGAACGCTCCGGACGTTCACGGCGGGCGACACGATCCCGCTCAGGTTCTCCTACGCGGCCGGACAGGGGCTCGACGTGCTGGCGAGCAACTCGCCGTTCTCGCGGCGGGTCGACTGCGACACGCTCCGGGTCCCCAGCATCGGCGCCGGCGTGACGCCGCGCGAGTACCCGGTGAACACGACCCGCGCCGGGCAGCTCTCGCGCAACAGCGCGGGCGTCTACCACTACAACTGGGTGACCGAGGCCGACTGGGCGGGCACGTGCCGCGAGCTCGTCCTCACGCGGGAGGACGGCGTGCAGCACCGCTCGTTCTTCCGCTTCGCCGAAGCCGGCTAGGACCGCGGAACGCGACGCGAAGGGGCGTCCCTCGGGGCGCCCCTTCGTCGTCTTCGCAGGCCGCGGGGCGGCTCGTCGACATGCGGCCTATCCCCCCTTGACCTCCGTCGTGGGGCGCGAGAGACTCGGCGGGTTTCTGGGACGTTCGACCAGGGAGGAAATGACATGTCGCTCAGATCTCCGAGGGTCGTCCTCCTGCTCGCGCTGGCGCTCGCGCTCGTCTCGAGCGCGCCGGCGGGCGGCGCAGGGACGACCACAGCGGATGCCGTCTCGACCGCTCTCGCGCACCTCGAGGGCAACGCGGGCTCGGTCGGCGCGACGAGCGCCGACGTGCGCGACCTCGTCGTCACGAGCGCGTACACGAGCAAGCACAACGGCGTCACGCACGTGAACGTGAACCAGGCCTACGCGGGCCTGGAGGTCTTCGGCGCGCACGCGACCGTCAACGTGACGGCGGACGGGAGCGTCGCGTTCGTCGGCGGCGGGTTCGAGCGGGGGCTCTCAGTCGCCTCGTCGGCCGCCGAGCTCGACGCCGCCGACGCGGCGGCCGCGGCCGCCGACGCGCTCGGGCTCGCCGATCCGGAGGGCCTGCGCGTCCTCTCGCTCAGCCTCGGCGGGGCGCAGGAATCCGTCGTTTCCGGCGGCGGCATCTCGGACGAGCCGATCACGGCGCGCCTCGGTTGGCAGCCGACGAAGGCCGGGCTCCGCCTCGCGTGGCAGCTCGTGATCGACAGCTCCGCCGATGCGAGCCTGTGGAACGCGACCGTGGACGCGGCAACCGGCCGGTTGCTCGACGTCGAGGACTGGACGAGCCACGACAGCTACGAGGACCTCGAGAGCACGATGGGCGCTACGCTCGCGCGCTCTGCGAGCGCCTCGGCGCTTGCCGACATCGAGCCGCCGGTGTCGACCAACCCCGGGATCGACGGCTCGAGCTCCCGCGTCTTCCAGCTTCCGGTCGAGGGCCCGAACGACGGCGACCGCACGCTCGTCGAGAACCCGGCGGACGGCGACGCCTCGCCGTACGGCTGGCACGACACGGACGGCGTCGCCGGCCCGGAGTTCACGATCACGCGCGGGAACAACAATCACGCGTATCTCGACCAGGACGCGAACAACCAGCCCGATCCGGGTCAGGACGCCGACGGCGGGGCAGGGCTCGACTTCGACTTCCCGGTCGACTTCGCCGAGCACTCGCAGGCCTACCGCGACGCCGTCGTGACGAACCTCTTCTACGGCTGCAACATGGTCCACGACCTCATGTGGCTGTACGGGTTCGACGAGCCGTCCGGCAAC
>DATHTO010000098.1:0-18674 GCA_035463115.1 Actinomycetota bacterium
AATCCTGTTCGCTCCCCTAGCTTTCGCGCCTGAGCGTCAGGTAAGGCCCAGAGATCCGCCTTCGCCACCGGTGTTCCTCCTGATATCTGCGCATTTCACCGCTACACCAGGAATTCCGATCTCCCCTACCTACCTCTAGCCCGACAGTATCGAGTGCAGTCCTGGGGTTGAGCCCCAGGATTTCACACCCGACTTACCGGGCCGCCTACGCGCGCTTTACGCCCAATGAATCCGGACAACGCTCGCCCCCTACGTCTTACCGCGGCTGCTGGCACGTAGTTAGCCGGGGCTTCTTCTACAGGTACCGTCACGTTCGCTTCTTCCCTGTCGAAAGGGGTTTACAACCCGAGGGCCTTCGTCCCCCACGCGGTGTCGCTGCGTCAGGCTTTCGCCCATTGCGCAAGATTCCCCACTGCTGCCTCCCGTAGGAGTCTGGGCCGTATCTCAGTCCCAGTGTGGCTGGCCGTCCTCTCAGACCAGCTACCCGTCGCAGCCTTGGTGGGCCGTTACCCCACCAACGAGCTGATAGGCCGCGGGCCCATCCCTCACCGGCGGACCTTTCCCGATCGAACCATGCGGTTCGGCCGGAGTATCCGGTATTAGCCCCGGTTTCCCGGAGTTATCCCAGAGTGAGGGGCAGGTTGCCCACGTGTTACGCACCCGTTCGCCACTGATCCCCGGGCCGAAGCCCGGTTCACCGTTCGACTTGCATGTGTTAAGCGCACCGCCAGCGTTCGTCCTGAGCCAGGATCAAACTCTCCGTAGAGATCGCATCGCGCCGACCGGAGCCGGCGTCCGCGTTCATCGGTGAGCCGGCCCACGGGAAGAGGCACCTCCCCGCGAGCCATCTCGATCCGTTGACCGGTGCTGTTGCGCCGGCCGGGATCCATTCTTGTACAGCCGTCTTCGAGGTCGGGACGCGACGGATCGCGCCCCGAACCCTTGACGGGCATAAGGCACTGGCTTTCACACGCTGTTCAGTTCTCAAGGTGCGAGCGAGCGCACTGCTCCCCCGGGCGGAAGAAAGGCTCTTTCGCGCGGGGGCCGCGCCGACCGGACATGCTAACAGCCCTGTCGACGCCGTCAACTTCGCTGGTCCGGGCCTCACAGGGCGCCGGAGATCGACCGGGCGTCGAACGCCCGTTCGCCTCCCAGTGTACGACCCCCGAACCGTGACGTCACCCGGGTCCGACGCGGCGGGGGATCATCCCCGGATCCGCACGAACCTCCTGCGCCCGACCTGCAGGACCGCACCGACCACCTCGTCTCGACCGAGCTCCGCGTCGGGATCCGTGACGGGGGTTCCGTCGATCCGGACCCCGCCCTGCTCGATCAGCCGTCGCGCGTCGGCGTTCGACGAGGCGAGTCCCGTGGCGCTCAACAGGCGCGGGAGCCACACCGCACCGTTCCGGATCGCGTCGGCCGGGATGTCGACTTCCGGCACGTCGTCGGGGATCGCGTGGGCACGATGGACGACGTCGAACCGCTCCTCGGCGGCGCGCCCGGAGCCTTCTCCGTGGTACAGATCCACGACCGCCCGCGCCATCCGGCGCTTCTCGTCGTTCGGATGGATCGAACCGTCGGCGAGACCCGCGGCCACGCGGGCGTGATCGTCGGGGCCGAACCCGGTGCAGAGCAGCTCGTACTTCGCGATCAGCCCGTCCGGGATCGACATGAGCTTGCCGAACATCTCGTCGGGGGGTTCGTCCACACCGACGTAGTTGCCGAGCGACTGGCTCATCTTCTGCACACCGTCGAGCCCCTCGAGCAGCGGCATCGTGAGCGCGATCTGCGGATCCATCCCTCGGGCGCGCTGGAGGTCGCGTCCGACCAGCAGGTTGAACAGCTGATCGGTTCCGCCGAGCTCGACGTCAGCCTCGACGGCGACGGAGTCGTAGCCCTGGAGCAACGGATAGAGGAACTCCATCAACGAGATGGGCTTGCCGGCGGCGAAGCGACCCGCGAAGTCGTCGCGCTCCAGCATCCGCGCCACCGTGGTCGAGGCGGTGAGCCCGAGGATGTCCTCCATGCCGAGCGGCTCCAGCCACTCGGAGTTCCGACGGATCTCGGCCCGATCGATGTCGACCACCTTGCCGAACTGCTCGAGGAGCCGCTCGGCGTAGCCGTCGACCTGTTCCTTCGACAGGCGCGGACGCGTGTCCGACCTGCCCGACGGGTCGCCGACGCGCGCGGTGAAGTCGCCGACGATCAGCACGGCGGTGTGGCCCGCGTCCTGGAACCGGCGGAGCGTTCGCAGGACGACCGCCCATCCGAGCGTGACCGCCGGCGCGGTCGGGTCGAGGCCGAGCTTGACGCGGAGCGGGCGGCCGAGCGCCAGCTTCGCGTCGAGGCCACCTTCGGGAACGATCTCGGCGGCGCCGGAGCGCAACAGTGCGGCGGCGTCGGACATCCGGACGCGGATGCTACCAGTGTGAACCCCCAGGTCGGGGTAGCCTTCGGCGGATGCGACGGATCCGGGGACCGGTCGCGTGGTTCGGCGTGCTCGCGGTGATCGCGGCGTCGTGCAGCGTGCCCGACCTCGACGACTTCGGCGAACGACCGCTCGCACAGACCACGTTCCTGTACGCCGCCGACGGCACGTTGATCACGGAGCTGCACGCGGTCGAGGACCGGGTCGTCCTTGCCCGCGGAGAGATGCCCGAGGCGCTCCGCGACGCGGTCGTCGCGATCGAGGACCGGCGGTTCTTCTCGCACCACGGCATCGACCCGGAGGCGATCGTCCGCGCCGCCATCGTCAACACGGACGAAGGTCGGATCGTCGAGGGCGGCTCCACGATCACCCAACAGCTCGTGAAGCTGCTGTACGTCGGCGACGAGACGACCTTGCGGCGGAAGTGGGACGAAGCGCTGCTCGCGTGGCAGCTCGAGGATCGGTTCACGAAGGACCAGATCCTGACGCGGTACCTGAACACGGTGTACTTCGGCCAAGGGGCGTACGGCGCGCAGGCCGCCGCGCGGACGTACTTCGGCGTCGACGCGGAGGACCTCACGGTGGCCCAGTCGGCCACGCTGGCTGGGCTGATCAGCGCACCGAACCACTTCGACCCGTTCGTGCGCCCGCGTGCCGCGATCGGGCGTCGGAACGTGATCCTGCGGTTGATGCGGCAGACCGGCGCGATCGGCGCCTCGACGTTCCGCGCCGCGCGGCGCGAGCGCCTGGTCCTCAGGCTCGATCGGCCGGCGCTGACGCGTCATCCCTATCCCTACTTCGTCGACTACTTCAAGCGGTGGTTCCTCGGCAACCCCGACTTCGGGGAGACGCGCGCCGATCGCTACCAGCTGCTGTTCACGGGCGGGTTGCGGATCACCACGACGATCGATCCGGCGATCCAGCGCGCGGCCGAGGAGTCGATCCGGTCCGTCCTCGCGTATCCGACCGACCCTGATGCCGCGATGACGATCCTCGACCCACGCACGGGCTCCGTGAAGGCGTTGGTGGGCGGGAAGGATCGCGACTACTGGCTCGACGTCCGCGCCGGCCGGGTGAACCTCGCGACCGGCGCCGGGGGGACCGGGCGCCAGACCGGCTCGGCGTTCAAACCCTTCGCGCTCGTCGCCGCCCTCGAGGACGGGATGTCCGCGGAGACCGTGTTCCCGGCGCCGGCCTCGCTCGCGCTCGCCCTCGACGACGGCTCGGTGTGGAACGTCACGAACGCCGATGGCAGTGGCTACGGATCGATGACGCTTCGGAGCGCGACCGTGAACTCCGTGAACACCGTCTACGCCCAGCTGATCGCGCGGCTCGGCGCCGACACGGTGAACGAGGTCGCCACGCGGATGGGCATGCGTTGCTGCGGGCGCGTGGCCCGTCCCAGGGGCGACCTCGACCCCTACCTCTCGAGCGTGCTCGGCGCGAACGAGGCGAACACGCTGGAGATGGCGGCGGCGTACGGGACGCTGGCCACGGGCGGGCGGCTCGCGCATCCGCTTCCCGTGACGCGGATCACCGACGCGCGCGGTGACGTGGTCTGGGAGGCGGATCCGAAGCCGAAGCAGGTCGTCGAGCCGCAGGTCGCCGCCGAGGCCGTCGACATCTTGAACGACGTCGTCACGTTCGGCACCGGCGCGGCCGCGACGATCGGCCGACCGCAGATCGGCAAGACGGGCACGGACGAGGACCACGCGAACGCGTGGTTCGTCGGCGCCGTGCCGCAGCTCGCCGCGGCGGTCTGGGTGGGCTACCTCGAGGGCGAGGTTCCGATGGAACCGCCACGGACGCGCAACACCGTCTTCGGCGGGACGTGGCCGGCGCAGATCTGGCGCTTGACGATGCTCCGCGCCACCGCGGGCCTGTCCGTCATGGGGTTCCCGACGCCGTCGATCGATCACCTCGCCGTGGCGGTGGACGTCACCCAGGACCCGTACTGCCTCCCGAACCGGTACACGCTGCCGCAGAACATCGAGACCCTCCGCTTCATCGAGGGGACCGAGCCGCTCGAGGAGTGCGCCGAGCCCGATTCGCTCGAGCGGGTGATCGTTCCGTCGACGGTCGGCTTCCTGCAGCTCGACGCGATGAGCCAGCTCCGGGACGCCGGCTTCTACGTCGAGGTGGAGCTCGTGGAGTCGACGCAGCCCGCCGGCACCGTCGTGTACCAGAAGCCGGCCGGGGGCACGTCGGAGGAGCAGACGAGCACCGTTCGCCTCAGCGTCGCGCAAGCCCCCGACGGATGACGGGCACGAACGTCCGCGACAGATGGGCGCTCGTGGTGTCGACGAAGCGCCACGGCTGCTCGCGCGCCACGCTGAGACCGATCCGCTCGGTGACGCCGACGTCGCCCGGCGGCACCGGGATGCCGCGCTCGATCCAGACCTGCGCTCCGCGAACGAGATCGGCGCCGTCGAGCGTGCGATCGATCGCGAGCGCCTGGGTGAGCCGCCCCGGGCCCGCGAGCAGCTGACGGTCGTTCCGCGCCCCCGGGCGCCGCTGCCGCATCGAGGACACGCCGTCGACGGGCTCCGCCGCGCGGAGCAGGACCGCGCTCCCCCGCCCCGGCGCGTCCGTCACGACGTTCATGCAGTGGTGCATGCCGTACGTGAAGTACACGTACAGGAACCCCGGCGGCCCGAACATCACGGCGGTCCGTGGTCGCGGACCCCTGAACGAGTGGCTCGCCGGATCGCCTTCGTCGTAGGCCTCGGTCTCGACGATCCGGACGCGGAGGACGGACCCGTCGTCGGGGTCGCGCCGGGCGAGCACGTGGCCGAGGAGCGCGGGCGCGACCTCGAGCGACGATCGTCGGAAGAAGGCCCGCGGCAGCCTGGGCACGGGTCAGCGACCCTTCCGCAGGAACCGTCGGAGCTTCGTGAGCGGCCACGTGTTGATCACGTCGTCGGCGCTCAGCCACCCGCGCTGGGCGGTCCCGACCCCGTACCGCATCACGTCGAGGTGACCGACGGCGTGCGCGTCGGAGTCGATCGAGAAGCGCACGCCGTGGCGGCGCGCCCAGAGCACGTGCTCGTCGCGGAGGTCGAGCCGATCCGGATACGCGTTGATCTCGAGGGCCGTGCCGGTGCGGGCGGCCGCCGCGAACACGGCGTCGAGGTCGAGGTCGATCGCGTCGCGTTTGCCGATCATCCTCGTCGTCATGTGGCCGATCACGTTCACGTACGGGTTCTCCATCGCGGTGATCAGCCGCCGCGTCTGCTCGTCCCGTCCAAGACCGAAGTGCGAATGGATCGACGCGACCGTGACGTCGAACCCCTCGAGGAAGTCGGCGGGCCAGTCCACGGTGCCGTCGGGAGCGATGTTCAGCTCCGTGCCGTGCAGGAGCCGCATCTTCGGATAGGCGTCCTGCAGCCCACGGATCCGCTCGCGCTGCGCGAGCATCTTGTCATCGGTCATCCGCTGCATCCACAGGTTGGGCGCGTGGTCCGTGACGGCGTAGTACGCATAGCGCTTCGTGGCCGCGGCGGCGACCATCCGCTCGAGCGGCGCGAGGCCGTCGGTCAGGTCGGTGTGGGTGTGGAGGTCCCCACGGATCCGACGGAGGTCGACGAGCGACGGGAGCGCTCCGTCGAGCCCGGCCTCGATCTCGCCTCGGTCCTCCCGGAGCGTCGGTTCGATGTACGGCAGTCCGAGGCGGGCGTACACCTCCTCTTCGGTCGTCGCCGCGATCGCGTCGCCACCTTCGGCCGGGAACAAGCCGTACTCGTTCAGCTTCAGCCCCTTGCGGACCGCCATCTCGCGGATCCGGACGTTGTGCGCCTTCGAGCCGGTGAAGTAGATCATCGCGGCGCCCCACGCTTCCGACGGGACGACCCGGAGGTCGACCTGGAGCCCCCCGCGGGTGAGGATCGACGACTTCGTGTCGCCGCGGGCGAGGACGCGCTCGACGACCCCGCACGACGTGAACGCCTCCATCACGTCGTCGACACGGGTGCTGGCGACGAGCAGATCGACGTCGCCGATCGTCTCTCGACCTCGACGGAGCGACCCCGCGTGGTCGGCGCGTTCCACGCCCGGGATCGCGCGGAGCCGCTCGAGCAGCGTCTCGGCGACGTCGAGCGCCTCGCTGAGCAGGACGCGCCGCTCCGAGCCGGTGAGCCGGGCAGCGCCCGCGAGGACGTTCTCCTCCGTCTTCTTCGAGAACCCCTTCAGGCCGCGGAGGCGACCTTCCTGGGCGGCGAGCAGCAGCTCGTCCATGCCGTCGATGCCGAGCTCCCGATGGACCAGCAGGGCCTTCTTCGGGCCGAACCCCGGGATCGCCGTCATCGCGCGGACGCCGCTCGGAACGCGCTCGCGCAGCGACTCGAGCTCCGGGAACGTGCCGGCCTCGAGGAGCGCGCGGATCTTCGTCGCGATCGACCGTCCCACGTTCGGGATCGCTCGGATCCCGTCGTCGTCGAGCTCCGCGAGGTCGGCGTGGTGACCACCCACGGCCCGGGCGGCCTTCTCGTACGCTCGCGCCTTGAAGGCGTCGTCACCGACGATCGCGAGCAGGTCCGAGAACTCCAGCAGCGCCCGCTCGACCTCGTCGTTCGCGCGACCCATCGCGCGACCGCTCAGGCGAGGCCGAACAGGAAGAGCAGCAGCGCCTTCTGGGAGTGCAGCCGGTTCTCGGCCTGGTCCCACACGGCCGAGCGCGGTCCGTCGATCACCTCGTCGGTGATCTCGTGGCCGCGGTGGGCCGGCAGGCAGTGCAGCACGATCGCGTCGGGCGATGCGACGTCGACGAGGGCGCGATCGATCCGGTACGCCGGGAAGACGAGCGACCGCTCGTCGGATTCGGCCTCCTGCCCCATGCTCGCCCAGACGTCGGTGTAGAGGACGTCGGCGCCCTCGGCCGCCACCTTCGGATCGTTCCCCACCTGGACCGAGCCTCCGCGTGCGGAGGCGATCTCGGTCGCGCGCTGCGACACGAGCGGGATCGGCTCGAAACCGGGAGGCGTCGCGACCCGGACGTTCATCCCGGACTTGGCGCCAGCGAGGAGGAGCGAGTGCGCCACGTTGTTGCCGTCGCCGACGTACGTGAGCGTTCGGCCCGCCAGGGAGCCGAAACGTTCGCGGACCGTCTGGAGATCCGCGAGCGCCTGACATGGATGCTCGAAGTCCGACAGCGAGTTCACGACCGGAACGGTCGCCGCAGCCGCGAGCGCCTCGAGCCGCTCCTGCTCGAAGGTGCGCAGGACGATCGCGTCCACGTACCGGGACATCACGCGGCCGGTGTCCTCGATCGTCTCGCCGCGCCCGAGCTGCAGGTCGTTCGAGGACAACGCGAGCGGATGGGCTCCCAGCTGGGCGACGCCGACCTCGAACGACAGCCGTGTCCGGGTGGAGGACTTCTCGAACAGGAGCGCGATCGCCTTGCCGGCGAGCGCCTGCCGGTGCAGCTCCGGGTCGGCCTTCAGCGCCGCAGCCAGGTCGAGGACGTGCGCGAGCTCCTCAGGGGTCAGGTCGTCGACGGACAGGTAATCGCGGGTCATGGGCGGAGTCTATCGACCCTCCTCGGCGGCGGGGAACCGCGGCGTCAGCCCGCCCGGAGCTCGCCGCCGAGCTCGCGGACCCCCGCGGCGATGCGCTCGATCACGGGCTCGATCTCATCGGCCTCGAGCGTCCGGTCGGGCGCGCGGAAGGCCACGGCGTAGGCGAGGCTCTTGCGTCCGTCGGGCAGCGGCGGACCCTCGTAGACGTCGAACAGCACCGCCGCGTCGTAGACGTCGCCGCCGCCGTGCCGGATCGCGGACGCGACGGCGCCGGCAGGGACGTCGATCGGCACGACGAAGGCGAGGTCGCGTCGCAGCGGTGGCACGCGCGGCACGTCCCGCACCGCCGTCAGGCGGATCGACGCGTCGCGGATCGCGCCGACGTCGATCTCGGCGATCGCCGCGCGGCCCTCGATCTCGAGCGCCCGAGACGCACGCGGATGGAGCTCGCCGACGAATCCGGCAGGGCGGTCATCGACGAGCACCGCCGCCGACCGGCCGGGATGCAGCGGACCGTCGAGGGGGTCACCGAGCGACCACCGCGCCACCCCGAGGGCGTCGGCGACGACCTCGAGCACGCCTCGGGCGTCGAGCACGTCGAACGGCCGCTCGGGCGTGTGCCATCCCTCCGCGGCCGGGCCGGCGAGCGCGAACGCCAGCTGCACGTGCTCGTCGAACGGATCGCCGAGGCGGAACACCGTTCCGATCTCGAAGAGCCCGACCGATCGGACGCCGAGCGCCTGGTTCCGGGCGATCGCGCGCAGGAGCCCGGGAGCCAGACGCGTCCGCAGGTATCCCTCTTCGGCCCGGAGCGGGTTCGCCACCGGGACCGCGTCGGTGTCGTCGAACAGCGCGAGGTCGGCGGCGGACGCGAACGGCGCCGGCCTGATCTCGCGAAGGCCGGCCGACGCGAGCACGTCCTTCATGCGACGGGCGAACGCCCGCTGGGGCGACATCCCACCCGCACCGGCAGCGCGCGGCAGCCTCGATCCGACGTGATCGTAGCCCTGGACCCGCACGACCTCCTCGACCAGGTCGACCTCGCGGTCGATGTCGACGCGGTAGCCCGGCACCTCGACCTCGACCACGTCGCCGTCGGTTCGGTGCGCCAGGCCGAGCTGATCGAACGCGGCGACCGCGTCGGCTTCCGCGACGTCGTAGCCGAGGAGCGCGCTCGCGCGGGACGGCCGCATCGAGACCCACCGCCTCGGGCGGACGACGCCGTCGCACACCGTGCCCGCGAGCACCGACCCGCCCGTCCACCCGGCCAGCAGCGACGCGCACCGTGCGGCGGCCGGATCGAGCCCCTCGCGATCGGTGCCGCGTTCGAACCGGTGCGAGGCCTCGGTGTGCAGGTCGAGCCGACGTGCGGTCCGGAGCACGCCCTCGCGCGTGAAGAAGGCGCTCTCGAGGAGGACGTTCCGCGTGGCGTCCGACACCTCCGACGTCGCACCGCCCATCACGCCTGCGAGCGCGACGGGCCGCTCGGCGTCACAGATCAGGAGATCCTGCGCCGTCAGCGTGCGTCCGACGTCGTCGAGCGTCGTCAGCCGCTCGCCTTCGGTGGCGTAGCGGACGACGATCCCGGGTCCGGCCACGCGATCCATGTCGAACGCATGGAGCGGCTGACCGCGTTCCAGCATCACGTAGTTCGTCGCGTCGACGATCGCCGAGATCGGCCGCATCCCGCACGCGACGAGACGCGCCTGGACGCGCAGGGGCGATCTCGCCGTCTCGACGCCTCGGACGATCCGCGCGACGTACCGAGGGCATCCCTCGGCCGCCTCGATCCTGACGGATGCGACGTCGTCGGCACGCTCCGCGACCTCCTCGACGGTGACGGGAGGCTCCCGCAACGGCACGCCGGTCTCCGCCGCGGTCTCGCGGGCGACCCCGAGGACGGACAGGAAGTCCGGACGGTTCGGCTCGACCTCGACGTCGAGGATCGGCTCGTCGAGGCCGAGCGCGTGCTTGAGGTCGGTCCCGACGCCGAGTTCGGGCTCGCCGACGATCAAGATCCCCTCGTGGTCCGGACCGAGACCGAGCTCCCGCGGCGAGCAGAGCATCCCGTTCGAGACCACGCCCCGGATCGCGCGCGCCTCGAGCGGCGCGTCGAGGACCGGCACGCGGGAGCCGGGCGCGGCCCACGGCACCAGATCGCCGGGACGCATGTTCCGCACGCCGACGACGAGCTCGCTCTCGCCCTCGGCGTGACGGATCCGCGCCACGCACAGCGTGTCGGAGCCGGGATGGTCGCGCACGTCGAGGACCTCCACGAGGCGGACACCGTGGAGCCCGCTCCACGGGTCGACGATCCCTTCGACCTTGACGCCGCGACGCGTGAGGCGTTCCGCGAGCTCCTCGACGCCGAGCTCGGTCGGGACGAGCTCGCGGAGCCAGGCGACGGGGATCCTCACGCGGCGCCTCCGAACTGCGACAGGAAGCGGACGTCGCCGTCGAGGAGCATGCGCATGTCCGGGATCGCGTACTTCAGCAGCGCGACCCGCTCGATGCCGAGACCGAACGCGAACCCCGTGAAGCGCTCGCTGTCGTACCCGCAGTTCTCCAGCACCTGCGGATGGACCATGCCGGCGCCGAGGAGCTCGATCCATCCGTTGCCGCAGACGCGGCATCCGACGCCGTCGCACACGAAGCACGACACCCCGACCTCGGCGCCCGGTTCGACGAACGGGAAGTAGGCGGGACCGAGGCGGACGCGGCGCCGCTCGCCGAAGAGCGCGCGTGCCAACACCTCGAGCGTTCCCTTCAGGTCCGCGAACGTGACGCCTTCGTCGACCACGAGGCACTCCACCTGGTGGAAGACGGGCAGGTGCGTCGCGTCGGGCGTCTCGCGCCGGTACACGCGGCCCGGCGCCACGATCGACACGGGCGGCGGCTGCGACTGCATCGTGCGGATCTGCGCCGCCGACGTCTCGGTCCGCAGCAGGAGCTCGGGATGGCCGGGGATCGCCACGTACAGCGAGTCCTTCATCGTCCGCGCCGGGTGGTCCGGCGGGATGTTCAGAGCCTGGAAGTTGTG
This sequence comes from Actinomycetota bacterium, assembly GCA_035463115.1. Taxonomy (GTDB): domain Bacteria; phylum Actinomycetota; class UBA4738; order UBA4738; family HRBIN12; genus BPGL01. The sequence continues at coordinate 10,985 of DATHTO010000098.1, forward strand.
CCAGTCGTCCTCGATCTCGGGTCCGTCGACGACCCGGAACCCCAACCGGAGGAACACCTCGACGATCTCGTCCTCGACGAGCGTCAGGGGATGCAACGACCCCGAGCGCGGCCGACGACCGGGCAGCGTCAGATCGATGCCGTCGTGTTCGAGGAGCGCGTCCTCGGCCTGCGCTTCGAGGACGGCGCGACGCTCGTCGAACGCGCGGTTGAGGGCGTCGCGCGCGTCGTTCGCCGCCTGGCCCACGCGCTTGCGCGCATCGGCGTCGAGCGTGCCGAGCCGCTTCTGCGCGTCGCTGAAGGGCGCCTTCCGCCCGAGGATCGACGTCCTCGCCTCGTCGAGCTCGTCGAGCGTCGTGGCAGCTTCGGCGAGGGCGATGCCCCGGTCGCGCTCGGACCCGAACGTGGCGAGCATCGCGTCGGCGTCCATCAGGGCGGCGAGTCTAGCAATCGCCCTGCTGGCGCCCGGTGGTCGGCGTCGGGCAGCGGGATCTCGAGATGGAAGCCGAGCGTGCCATCGACGACCTCGCCCCACGCACGCCCCCCTTGCGCCTGCGCGACGCCTCGCGCCACGTACATCCCCATCTTGCTGCCGCCGCCGGTCCCGGGCTTCCGCGGCGCGAACAGGGCGTCGGCGGCCTCCGAATCGAGATCGGTCCCGTGGCGGGTCGCCCAGACGTGGAGGCGACCATCGCGGCGTTCGGCTCGGATCGCGATCGGACCGTCGGACGTCCACCACACGAGGGACTCCGCGAACGCGAGCAACGCGGTGCGCATCCGAGCCGGGTCGATCAGGAACGGTCCGCCGTCCCCCGACCACCCGATCTCGGGGTGCTCGGGATCGCGCGCCTGCTGGTCGGCGATCACGTGGACGAGCTCCGACAGGTCGGTCTGCTCCCGGAACAGCTCGAGGGACCCCGCCGCCAACCGGGCGGCGTCCACGAGCTGGCGAACGATCGTGTCCATCCGGTCGGCGTCGTGCACGATGCCGGTGAGCATCATGGTCCGCTGGTCCGGCGTCATCGCGTCGCCGCGCTTCTCGAGCGCGTAGCCGAACCCCTTCATCGCGGTGAGCGGCGAGCGGATGTCGTGGGCGGCGGCCGCGATCAACGCCTCGAGCGTGTCGTCCGTGCGGCGTTCCCGACGGGCGCGCTCGAACAGGCAGACGGTCGCCGCCGCGGCGAGGTTCAGCGACTCGGCGGGTCCGACGTGCGGGACGTGCACCGACGCGTCGGCGGCGCGGAGCACGTCGTCGGGCAACCCGTGCGCCTCGTTGCCGAACACGAACGCGACGGCGCCCGACAGGTCGACGCCGTACAGGTCGCGCTCCCCTCGGCCGTCCATCGCCAGCACGCGGAAGCCACGCCCGCGGAGCTCGCGGATCGTCTCGTGGGTCGGCACGTTCCGCACGACGGGAAGGTGGAACAGCGACCCGGCCGACGAACGGACGGTCTTCGGGTTGTACACGTCGACCGACCGGTCGCTGAACACGACCGCCGACGCCCCGGCCGCATCGGCCGACCGCAGCACGGTGCCGGCGTTGCCCGGATCGCGCACCTCGTGGAGGATCGCGACGCATCCGCCGTCGGGCACCTGGTCGAGCGGAACGTCGACGTACGGCGCGATGCCCACGACGCCCTGCGGCGTGACCGTCGACGTGATCGCGCGGACGACGTCGGGACCGACGTGGACGACGTCGACGCCGGCTGCGCGGGCGCGGACCGCCAGCTCGTCGAGCTCGTCGGTGACGTACACCGTCAGGAGCGAGCCGGCCTCGAGGGCCTCGCCCACCGCTTGGGCGCCCTCGGCGAGGAGCAGCCGGTCCTCGTCGCGGAACGCGCGCTTCTTGAGGCGGATCGCCGCGGCGACCCGTGGGTTCTTCGTCGACGACAGCACGCGACCTTCCGAGCGGGACCGACGCTGAACGGACGCCCGGAGTCTATGCCCCGGGCGGCCCCGCGCGGCGCGTCAGGCGGCCGCGCCGGTGGCGGCCTTCGCCTGCTCGACGAGCGAGGCGAACGCCTTCGGATCGCGCACCGCGAGGTCGGCGAGGATCTTGCGGTCGAGCTCGACGCCGGCGTGCTTCAGCCCGTTGATGAAGCGGGAGTACGTGATGCCGTTCGCGCGGCATCCCGCGTTGATGCGCGTGATCCAGAGCTTGCGGAACTGCGCCTTGCGATCGCGTCGGTCGCGGTAGGCGTAGTTGCCGCTGTGCGCGACCTGCTCCTTGGCCGCGCGGTACCGCACGCGGCGGCTGCCGGTGTAGCCCTTGGCCTTGGCGAGCACCTCACGGCGCTTCTTCTTCGCGTGGACGGAACGCTTCACACGAGCCATGGCGTCACGCTCCCAGCAGCCGCTTGATCGTCTTGCGTTCGGACGTCGCGGTCACCTCGGACATGCCCTCGACGCGACGGCGGCGGCTGCCCGTCTTCTTCGTGAGCATGTGGTTGCCCGTCGCCTTGCGGTGGAGCACCTTCCCGTTGCGCGTCACGCGGAACCGCTTGGCGGTGGCGCGGTGCGTCTTCTGCTTCGGCATCGCTTTCCCGTCCTTCGTCGTGTCACGACGCCCCGTCGGCGGCCGCGGTCGGTTCGTCGGTCGCGGGCGCCGGCTCGGCGTCGGTGCTCGGCTCGGCCTCGGCGGCCGCTGCCGGTTCGGTGCTGGCGCGTTCATCGGCCTTCCGCTGTTTCGCGAGGTCGTCGAGCCACCGCTTGCTCGGGGAGATCACCATGATCATGTTCCTGCCCTCTTGCTTCGGCATCGCTTCGACGACCACGGTCTCGCCCAGGTCGCCCACCAGCCGGTCGAGGATCTTGCGACCGAGCTCGGTATGGGCCATCTCACGACCGCGGAACATGATCGTGACCTTGACCTTGTTGCCGGCCCGCAGGAACCGCTCGACGTGGCCCTTCTTCGTGGCGTAGTCGTGCGGATCGATCTTCGGCCGGAACTTGATCTCCTTCAGGCCAGAACGGGACTGCTTCTTGCGCGCCTCCTTCTGGCGCACGTCCCGCTCGTACTTGTACTTGCCGTAGTCCATGATGCGGGCCACGGGCGGGTCGGCCTGGGGAGCCACCTCGACGAGATCGAGATCCAGCTCGCGTGCCGCTCGGAGCGCGTCGTTGGTCGACACCACCCCGATCTGCTGGCCGTCGGCGCCCACGAGGCGCACCTGCGGCGAGCGGATCCGGTCGTTTATGCGCGGATCGGTCGAGACCCCGCATCACCTCCTAGAGAAAGCGAGTGCACCGGGAGCGCCCGGTGCACGGCCAACACACGTCCAGCACGTCGGGGCGAGTATAGGCCGCCGAGGCGACACACGTCACCGACCTGCGCGTTCACGATCACCAGTCGGGCTCGAGCGGCCGGCCGTACGGATCCTCGAGGCGCAACGCGTCGTCCTCGCTCGTGTAGCCGTACGCGATCTCGAGGATCCTCCCGGGCGACGACCCCGTGCATCGGATCCGGTGCGTCTGTTCGGCGGGGATCGTGAACTCCTCGCCCGGCGCCGGGTCGACGACGTCGTCGCCGATCTCGACCGTGAGCCCCGGGTCGAGCACCACCCACGTCTCGTCGCGCATCCGATGGAAGTGCACGCTCGTCTCCTTGCCCGGCTGCACGGTGATCACCCGGACGGACGACGGCTGGTTCAAGGCGTACGTCACGACGGAGCCCCACGGCTTGTCGAGGATCATCGGGCGGCGCCCTCCCGCGCGCCGGGCAGGCGCCCGAGGAGGTCCACCATCCGCAACGCCACCTCGGCGGCCTCCCATCCCTTGTTGCCGTGCTCGCCACCGGCGCGCGCTTCGGCCTGGGCGAGGTTCTCGGTGGCGAGGACCTCGAAGACGCACGGGACGCCGGTCGTCCGCATCACGTCGGCGACGCCCCGTCCCGCTTCGTTCGCGACGAGATCGAAGTGGTACGTCTCGCCACGGATCACGGCGCCGAGGCACACGACGGCGTCGTACCGTTCGCTGCGGGCGAAGCGCTCCGCGACCATCGGGATCTCGAACGCGCCGGGGACCCACGCGACGTCGACGTCGTCGTCGGCCACCCCGTGGGCCCGCAGACCGGCGAGCGCGCCGTCGAGCAGCTTCTGCACGATCCGCTCGTTGAACCTCGACGCCACGACGGCGATCCGCCGCCCCTCCCCCGCCGGTTCGCCGCGGAAGGTCGTCACGTCCCCGCCCCCGCGCCCGCCTCCGTCGGAGCGACGCCGTCGACCGGAGCGACGTCGGTGTCGACGATCTCCGGCACGTCGATCAGGTGACCGAGCTTCTCGCGCTTCGTCCGGAGGTACCCGATGTTCTCGGCCGTCGGGGCCGTCTGCAGGGGGATCCGCTCGTCGATCGCGAGCCCGTACCCTTCGAGACCGGCGCGCTTGTCCGGGTTGTTCGTGAGCAGGCGCATCGTTCGGACGCCGAGGTCGGCGAGGATCTGCGCGCCGACGCCGTAGTCGCGCTGGTCCGCGCGGAACCCCAGCTCGAGGTTCGCCTCGACCGTGTCGCGCCCGAGGTCCTGCAGCTCGTACGCGCGGAGCTTGTGCGCCAGCCCGATCGCGCGGCCCTCGTGGCCGCGGACGTAGAGGATCACCCCGCGCCCTTCCTCGCCGATCATCGCCATCGCGCGGTCGAGCTGGCTCCCGCAGTCGCACCGGAGCGATCCGAAGACGTCGCCCGTGAGGCATTCGGAATGCACGCGCGTCAGCACCCCGCCGCCGTCGCCGATGTCGCCCATCACGAGCGCCACGTGCGTGCGCCCGTCGATGTCGCTCTCGTACGCGTACGAGCGGAACTCCCCGTACGCCGTCGGGATCGTCGCCTCGGCGATCCGCGTGACGAGCTGCTCACGTTGGCGCCGGAACGCGATCAGGTCGGCGATCGAGATGAGCTTCAGCCCGTGCTCGCGAGCGACGCGGACGAGCTCGGGCAATCGCGCCATCGTCCCGTCGCCGTTCATCACCTCGCAGATCACGCCGGCCGGGAACATGCCCGCGAGCTGAGCGAGATCGACCGCCGCCTCGGTGTGGCCGGCACGCCGGAGGACGCCTCCCTCCCGGGCGCGGAGCGGGAACACGTGGCCGGGCTTCGAGAAGTCGCTGGCACGAACCTCGGGCAGGGTGATCGCGACCGCGGTCGCGGCTCGGTCGTGAGCGCTCGTGCCCGTCGTGATCCGGGGTCGGTAGTCGATCGACACCGTGAAGGCGGTATCGTCGCCGCCACCCCCGTGGACCATCTGCGGGATCTCGAGCTCGTCGAGCCGCCAGGCCGTCACGGGCAGGCACACGATGCCACGACCGTGCGTGACCATGAAGTTCACGGCCTCGGGCGTGCACGCTTCGGCCGCCATCACGAAGTCGCCCTCGTTCTCGCGGTCGGCATCGTCGACCACGAGCACGATCCTCCCGGCGCGGATGTCGGCGATCGCGTCGGGGATCGACGCGAACACCGTCCGGTCCTCCCCCGGCTGCTCGTCGGCGCCGGCCGATCGCTCCAGGGGCTGCACCTGCTCGCTCATCGACCCTCTCCTCGATCAAGCCTGCCCGGCGGTCGCCTGGGCGAGGCGTTCCACGTACTTCGCGATCACGTCGACCTCCAGATGCACCGCGTCGCCGGATGCCACGGTTCCGAGCGTCGTCGCCGCGAGCGTGTGGGGGATCAGCGCGATCGAGACGCCGTCGTCGTGCAGCGCGGCGACCGTCAGGCTCACCCCGTCCACGGCGATCGAGCCCTTGTGGACCACGTACCGACGCAGCTCGGCCGGCACCTCGACCCGGAGCGTCGCGCCGCCGGCGTCGTCGCGGTCGACCGAGGCGACGCGACCCACCCCGTCGACGTGACCCTGGACCAGGTGCCCGCCCAGACGCGTCGCGAGGGTCACCGGCCGCTCGAGGTTGACCCGGGCGCCGATCCGCAGCCGTCCGAGCGCCGTCCGCGCGAGCGTCTCGCCGGAGACCTCGAACGAGAGGCGATCGTCCGCCCGGTCGATCACGGTGAGGCACACCCCGCCCACGGCGACGGAGGCGCCGATCGGGCTGTCGGCGGGCACCGTCGAGCACGAGATCGTCAACCGGTGGTCGTCGACCGCACCGACCGTGCCCACCTCCTCAACGATCCCGCTGAACATCGGCCTCCACCTTCAGGTCGGGACCCATCGGGGTCACGGCGGTGAACCGCACGGCGAGCGCTGCTGCGATCGGCGCGAAGCCGTCGCCGGCGAGGATGCCCGGCGCCGATGCGCCGCCGACGAGCTTCGGCGCGAGGTAGACGACGACGCGATCGACCAGCCGGTCGCGCACGAAGCTCCAGGCGAGCGTCGCGCCGCCCTCGACGAGCACGCCTTGGACGTCCCGCTTGCCGAGCGCCTCGAGGAGCGGTTCGAGTGCGACGGTTCCGCCGTCGTCGTCGAGGACCAGCACCTCCGCGCCCGCCGCCTCCCACGCCCCGATCCGGTCGTCGGGCGCGCGGTGGGTCGTGGCGACGAGCGTCGGAGCGGCTCGGTCGAACAGCCGCCGCGGAACCGAGACGCGTCCGGTCGCGTCGACGACGACCCGGAGCGGCGGGCGCGCCGCCTCGAGTCCCGGCACCCGGACGGTGAGCGACGGATCGTCGGCGATCGCGGTGCCGGCTCCCACGACGACCGCGTCGGACCACGCGCGCAACCGATGCGCATCGGCCCTCGCCTCGTCGGAGGTGATCCAGCGCGACGAACCGTCCGAGGCCGCCGTCCTCCCGTCGAGCGAGGCGGCGGACTTCAGGACGACGTACGGCCGTCCGGTCGTGACGTGGCGCTCGAACGCCGCGTTCAACCGCCGCGCCTCGTCGGCGAGGACGCCCACCTGCACGCCGATGCCGGCGCTCCGGAGGGTCTCGGCGCCGCCACCGCGCACGTCGGGGTTCACGTCGGGCGTCGCGACGACCACGTGCGCGACGCCGGCATCGATCAGGGCGTTCGCGCAGGGACCCGTGCGGCCGGCGTGGTTGCACGGCTCGAGCGTCACGACGAGCGTCCCGCCGCGGGCGCGATCGCCGGCCTCGCGGAGCGCCATCACCTCGGCGTGGGGGGTTCCGGGGCCCTCGTGCCAACCTTCGCCGACGACGTCGCCGTTCCGGTCGAGGGCCACGGCGCCCACCATGGGGTTCGGCGAGACGCGGCCCCATCCGCGTTCGGCGAGGGCGAGGGCCCCCCGCATGTGCGCCTCGTACCGCTCCATCGTCGCTCCCGGTCGCCAGCGTGTGCGCGGTTCCGGGGCGGGTACGGCACGCCGCGCGCCGCCGCATGCCGCGGCGACGCCCGCGCTCGTTCCTCCCATCCCGACTGTCACGGTCGGTCCCGGAATCGCGCCGGGTCCACCCCCACGTGGCTCGTGGAGGGTCGCGGACTTTCACCGCCGGTGGGGGATCGCACCCCGCCCCGGAAACGAGCTATCCGCTGGAGTATACGACGCCGCAGGTCAGCGGCGGTACGGCTTGCGCTGGCCACGCGATCGAGCCGCACCCGGCGCGGCGTGGTCGGTCCTCGGTCGCCGGCGCGGGGGGTGGATCAGTCGCCGCGCCGGTCGACCGCGTACGAGGAGCCGGGGTCGCGCTTCGCGAAGGACTCCATCTCCGTCGCCACCGCGACGGCCTCGCCGTAGTGGGCGAACCGACGCTTGTCGGTCGTCGCGATGCCGATCGAGATGGCGACCAGCGGG
>DATHTO010000099.1:0-18804 GCA_035463115.1 Actinomycetota bacterium
CGAGCTGAAGACGCCGTTGCCGCCGTCGATCAGGTAGTAGCCCTTGAAGCCCTGCATCTTGCTGAGCTTCGGGACGAGCGTCTCGTTGACCTTGTCGGTCAGCTCGACGATGCGATTCTGGTCCACACCGTCGTAGCGGCGGATGGTCGCATGCATGTGATGCTCCTTCGATTCGTCTCTCAGGACAGGGAGTCCGAATGGACTCCTGCTTGCGGTCGGGCCGCGCGTGACAGACGAAGAGGAAAGGTGTAGAGCCTCGGCTGCGTCAACGCTCATTGAGCCAAACGCGCTGTCTCCAACCTAGCACCGATCTCGCACCGCCGGGGACCGCCGGCCCGCGCCGCGGGCGCAACGGCCCTATCCATGGGAAATAGTGAAAAATGTTACAATTGCATGCAGGCGAGGAGAGAGTCCTCCTGGGCCCCCATCTCTGCGCGCCTCGTCCCCCGATCGCCACATGAAGGGCTCGCATGGACGGGATCCACCACCTCCGGGTCTTGATCGCCAACCAGCGCTCCGAGCGGCTGGAGCTGCTCGCTCAGGTCGTGAAGGGCCTCGGGCACGAGGTCATCGCACGCGAGATCCACGTCTCGGACGTCGCCGCGGTCACGGCGCGGGAGCGGCCCGACGTCGCGCTCGTCGGGCTGGGCGAGAGCGCCGAGCACGCGCTGGACCTGATCTCGGAGATCGTGTCGGAGGCCTTCTGCCCCGTGATCGCCCTGCTCGAGGCCTACGACGGCGACTGGGTGAACGAGGCGGCGTCCCGCGGCGTCTTCGGGTACATCGTCGACTCGAGGCCGGAAGAGCTGCAGAGCGCGATCGACATCACCCTGCGCCGGTTCGGCGAGTACCAGCACCTGCAGGGCGCGTTCGACCGCCGTAAGGCGGAGGCGGAGCGAGAGGCGGAGCGGACCCAGGCACAGCAGCGGCAGGTGCTCGAGCTCCATGACGGCGTCGTGCAGGCGCTGTCGGTCGCCCACCTCGCGCTCGAGCTCGACCGGCGCGACGCGTCACGGGACGCGCTGCTCACGGCCCTCGAGAACACCCGCGCGATCGTCAGCCGCTCGCTCGACCAGCTGGGAGAGGAGGGGATCCCGCTTCGGGACCTCATCCGCGATTCGGCCCCGACCCGGCCGTGAAGCACGGCGCCGCACGCGACGACACGACCCTCGGCGTCCTCATCTGCGACGACAACGCGCCCATGCGCGCGCTGCTCGGCGTGATCGTCGGGACGAGCCCCGGCCTGGAGGTGGTCGGCGACGCAGAGGACGGCAACGAGGCGATCGCCGAGGCCACGCGCTTGCAGCCCGACGTGATCCTGCTCGACCTCGCGATGCCGAACCGCAGCGGCCTCGAGGCGCTCGCAGAGCTCCGCTACGTCGCGCCCGCCGCCCAGATCGTCGTCCTCTCCGGCTTCGCGCTCGCCTCGGCGGCAGACGAGGTCTTCGCGCTCGGCGCGGCGGCCTACCTCGAGAAGGGCGCGGATCCGGACACGATCGTCGCGACGATCAGGAACGCCGCCGCGAGCGCCCCGGTCGGGCGCGGGAGCCGGACGGTGGCGTAGCGCTCGCGCCGGTAGGGTGCGGCCGTGCCCGGCGACGGCTACCCGTCCGACCTCGCGCAGACGCTGGCCCCGGACGCGCTCGAACGCTTCCTCCGCTACGCGCGGATCGACACGCAGGCCGACCCGGAGTCGCACACCGTTCCGAGCACGGCGAAGCAGCTCGACCTCTCGCGCCTGCTCGTGGACGAGCTGCACGCGCTCGGGCTCGCCGACGCGGCGCTCGACGAGCAGGGCTACGTCCTCGCCACGCTGCCCGCCACCGTCGAGCGGGACGTGCCGCCGATCGCCCTCTTCGCGCACGTGGACGTGTCCCCGGACGCCCCCGCCGTAAATGTCAGCCCGCAGGTCGTCCGCTACGAGGGCGGGAGGCTCCCGCTCCCGGGCGACCCGGCGGTGGCGCTCGACCCCGAGCGCAGCCCCGAGCTCGAGCGTCACGTCGGCCACGAGCTCGTGACGAGCGACGGGACGACCCTCCTCGGCGCGGACGACAAGGCCGGGGTGGCCGCGATCATGGCCGCCGCGGCGCACCTGCTGCGGCACCCGGAGCTCGAGCACGGGCCGGTGCGGATCTGCTTCACGCGCGACGAGGAGATCGGCCGCGGCACCGACGGGCTCGACCTCGAGCGGCTCGGCGCGGTCGCCGGCTACACGGTCGACGGCTCGACGGCCGGCGAGCTCGAGGACGAGACGTTCTCCGCGCTCGAGGCGACCGTGACCTTCCGCGGCGCCGCCGCCCACCCCGGCACTGCCAAGGGGAGGCTCGTGAACGCGCTCAAGGTGGCGGCGGACTTCGTCGCCTCGCTCCCGCGCGACGGGCTCTCGCCGGAGACGACCGAGGGCCGCGAGGGGTTCCTCCATCCCCGCCGGATCGCCGGCTCCGAGGAGGAGTCGAGGGTGATCGTGATCCTGCGCGACTTCGACGGGGCGAAGCTCCGCGGGCACGAGGAGCTGCTTCGCCGGCTCGCGGACGACGCCGCCGCGCGGCACCCCGGCGCGGCCGTCGAGATCGACGTGGTCGAGCAGTACCGCAACATGAAGGAGGTCCTCGCCGGCCACCCGCGCGTGGTCGCGGCGGCCGAGGAGGCGACCCGCCGCGCCGGCCTCGAGCCGACCCTCGGCTTCGCGCGCGGCGGCACGGACGGCTCACGGCTGTCGGAGCGCGGCCTGCCGACCCCGAACGTCTTCACCGGCGGGCAGGACTACCACTCCCGCCACGAGTGGCTCTGCGTCGCCGACCTCGGCGCGACGGCGGCGACGCTCGTCCACCTGGCGCAGGTCTGGGCGGAAGACGCAGGCGCCGCGTAACGGCACGCGGAGCGCCGACCCGCTTCTTGTAACCCTGTGTTACGTGGTCGGCGCCCGGCCCCGCGCTAGCCGCCCTCGTAGCCCCCGCACTGGGTGACGTCGAGCGAGATCGCGTACGAGCGCGTGCGCGAGCCCGCCTCGTTCGCAGCGAGCAGCGCGTTCTCCATCGCCTCGGCGTCCCCGCGGCGCAGGGCCTCGAGATAGCGGGTGAGCGCCCGCTCGACGTCGGCGAGCCCCTCGAGGAAGAGCTCGGCCCGCTCGCGCTCCTCCTCCTTCGAGGACGGCGCGACCTCGCCGACAGCCTCGATCTGGCCTCGCAGGAGCGGAAGCGTCTCCTCCGCCCACGCCTCGAGCGACTCGGCGTCGTCCGGCGGCGGGATCTCGTCGATCTGCTCCTGCCACTCCTTGCACGCGTCGTCCACGTCCTGCGCCCAGCGGCTCTGGTCGGCCGGCGGCTCGGGCCGCTGCGAGGACGGATCGGTCGACGTGGCCGTCCCCGCGGCGGGCTCGTCGCCGTTCCCGCCGCAGGCTGTGCCGGCGGCCGCCACGAGGACGGCCGCCAGCACGTAGAGCACGAATCTCACGGAGTAACCGTGCCAGGCCCGCAGGTGAAGTGCGCCGGGGTGTCCACGTGGATCGGCTTCGTGTTGTCCTTCGCCTCGTTGTTGAAGACGATCGCCGTCTCGCGGAAGCCCGACGTGCCCGGCGTGGCCGTGGCGGTCGCGCCGTCACCCTCGGACATCTTCTGGATGAAGTCGGCGAGGCCCGGAGCGAGCGCCCGCGTCGACACCCAGTCGCCGTACGTCGACGGGCAGAGGTAGTACCCGTTGTAGCTTCCCGCCCAGTCGAGCAGGCGGTCGCCGATCACCGGGCCGTTGTCGCCCTCGTTGGCCTGGAGGGTGTCCTGATCCCAGCCGCCGTAGATGTAGTCGATGCCCTCGAAGTTGTCCTGGTCGTAGAAGACACCCGTCGGGGACGCCTCGCTCGGGTCGCCGGGCAGATCCGGCGGGCCCGCGACCTGGAACCACGTCTCCGGGTCGGGAGCCGGGAAGATGCCCGGGGCGGACGCCGCGCTGCGCGGCCGCACGTCGAGGTAGTCGGCGCCGTAGCCGCCGAACAGGTGGTCGTGGCCCACGCCGCCCCAGCCGGCGTCGACCCGGTCGTGCGCGAGCCGGTTGTCCGTCGCCTTCTTGGCCGTCGCGGTCGTGGCCGTGAAGTTGTCGCCGAGGAAGATGAAGTCGTCGCCGCCGTTGCCGTTGGCGAGGTCCTCCCCCGGGCCCGTGTGGATCGAGTCGTTGCCGGCGCCGCCGAGCGCGACGTCGTGGCCGATCCCGGCCGCCTGGGCGCCCGAGAGCGACTCGTTGAACGCGAACAGCGTCACCTCGCGCTTGAGGATGCCCGCGTGGTGGCGGAACTCGCCGAGGAACGGCTGCTGCGGCGCGATGAACTCGTCGAGCGGCGACGGGTCGGCGAGCTCGTCGCCGACGCCTCCGTTCGTGATCGCGTTGTTCACGATCACGCCGAGGTCGCCGACGATCGCGTCCTCGCCGTCGTTCCCCTCGATCCAGTCGTGGCCGAGCTGGCCGTAGATGTCGTCCTTGCCGTGCCCGCCCTTCGCCACGTCGTTGCCGAACGCGAGCGGGGACTCGATCGGCGTCCCCTTCATCGTCACGGCCCGCCGGATCATCTCCGTCACATCCCACGGATCGCTGCCCGGGTGCGGGTTCGGGACCGGCGTCGCGGTGCCCGCGGGCCGGCCCGTGCTCAGGATCGTGATCCACGCGCCGCCCGCACCGAGGTAGCGGTCGACGAACGCGTTGTCGCCGGTGACCGCGTCGTCCTCGGCGTTGCCCTCGACGTAGTCGTGGCCGTCGTTCAGGTTGTTCGGCTTCGACGCCTCGGCGAGGTTGCCCGGGGCGAAGCCGGCCGCGCGATCGGCCGGAGGCAGGATCGCCTGCAGATGGCCGGTGTTCGACGAGGAGCCACCGACCAGGTCGTCCTCGCCCTCGTCCCCGTACAGGTTGTCGGAGCCGGAGTTGCCCTCGACGTAGTCCTGACCGTCGTCGCCGTGGATCGTGTCGCCGGCCGGGTTCGGGACGCGGCACTGCGGGTCGTTCACGTCCGGCAGCTTGTCGCCGTCGTTGTCGCCGGTCGGGAACTCGACGCCGTTCGTGATCGCTCCGGTGCCGGGGCCGCCGGTGGCGTCCTGGCAGTCCGGCGCGCCGAAGCCGCCGTCCTCGCGACCGTAGGCGTCGCCGGCCGCGTCGTCCGACTGGCCGTTGTCCTGGCCGAGCAGGATGTCGTTGCCGCCGTTGCCGTCGATCGTGTCGGCACCGCTCTCGCCCGGATCGGCGTTGCCCGGCTCCGCGTTCCCGACGATCCTGATGTCGAAGAGGACGACGTCGCGGAGCTTCGTCCCGCGCTGGGCGTCGTCGCGCCACGCGCCGGAGGCGTTCAGCAGCCGCTGGATCCGGGCGTTGTCGCCCGCGACCACGTCGCCGTCGCCGACCGCCGCGGCGCCCGAGTCGCCCTTGATCGAGTCGCCCGCGTCGCGGAGCGTCTCGCCGCTTCGGTCGTCGTCGAAGCGCCCGTCGCGGTTCGCGTCGAGCACGCCGTTCGCGGCCGAGCCGCCGCCCGTGACGTCGTCCTGCCCGAGGTCGCCGCGGATCGTGTCCGACCCGCCGCCTCCCTCGACGTAGTCGTCGCCCGGGTTGGCGTCGGCCGCCGACGCGGCGCCGAGGTCGGCGTCATCGCCGGTGATCGTGTCCCCGCCGCCCTGGCCGAAGAGCACGTCGGCGTTCGCCTCGCCGTTCAGCGTGTCGGCGCCGTTCGTCCCGTTGCCGTCCGCCGCCGACGCGCCCGTGCGGGACACGTCGAGCAGCCGGACGACGCGCAGGATGTTCGGCGCGTTCCACGTCGTCTCGCCCCACGCTCCGTTGAACGGCAGGCGCCCGAGCTCCGGGTCGCCGGCCGCGGGAAGCGGGCCGAGTAGGCGGTCGACGGTGCCGTTGTCGCCGATGATCGTGTCGTCGTCGTCGGTCGCGACGCCGCCGAGGCCGTCGCCGCCGTGGAGCGTGTCTTCGCCGTCCAGCCGGCCGTCGGCCGCGGTCGCCTCGACGTTCGAGAACGTGCGTCCGGTGCCGCCGACGATGTCGTCGCGGCCCTCGTTGCCCTCGATCGTGTCGTTGCCCGCGTTGCCCTCCAGGTGGTCGTCGGACGCGTTGCCCTGGATGCTGTCGCCGCCGCCCTGGCCGTACGCGATGTCGACGCCGTCGTTGCCGTAGATCACGTCGCCGCCGGACGTCCCTCCGCCCGCCGGGTTCCCGGCGAGCGCCACGTCGCGCTGGCGCATGATCCGGCGGACGACGCCGAGCGCGTCCGGCGCGTGGAGATCGTCGAGGATCCACGCTCCGCCGGCCGTGAGCGCCCGCTCGATCACGGTGTTGTCGCCGGCGATCGCGTCGCCGCCGCCGTCGCCGAAGATCGTGTCCGCGCCGTCGAGCCGCCCGTCCGTGCCGACGCGCACGCCGGACTCGATCGGGTCGCCGGTCTCGACGCCGCCGACCATGCGGTAGATCCAGCCGGTGCCGCCGGCGATGTCGTCCGCGCCCGCGTCGCCGTGGATCACGTCGCCCGCGAACGCCGGGAACGAGCCGCCGTACGTCCCGCCCGGATCCGGCGCGTTGCCGGAGCCGTTGGCGTTCCCCTCGAGGATGTCCTGCCCGTCCCCGCCGGAGATGCCGTCGTTGCCGCCCTGGCCGTAGACCACGTCGTCGGCCGCGCCGCCGAGCAGCTCGTCGTTGCCGCTCGTGCCCGCGCCCGCCGCCGAGCCGACCGTGCCCACGTCCATGAGCGCGATCAGCCGGTCGACCGCGGCGTTGAACGAGTTCGCGACCCACGTGCCCTGGTCGTCGTTCGCGCCGGTCGTCGCCCGCACCATCCGCGAGTTGTCGCCCGCGATGGCGTCGAAGTCGGCCTCGCCGTAGATGACGTCGCCCGCGTCGAGCCGGCCGTCGACGGCCGAGCCCGGCGTCGCCGAGTCGGTCCGGCCGGTGCCGCCGATCAGGTCGTCCTGGCCGTCGCCGCCGCGGATCGTGTCCGAGCCGGCGTTGCCGAAGGCGAAGTCGTCGCTCGGGCCGCCCTTGATGTCGTCGCCGCCGCCCTGGCCGTACAGCCTGTCGTGCCCGGCCTGGCCGCCGATCGTGTCGTTGCCCGCCGTGCCGGCGCCGGGCATCGACGTGGTCGTGGCGACGTCCCAGATCCGGACGCGCCGGATGACGACGTTCGCGACGTCCGGAGCGCGGAACGTGTTGCAGACGAAGCCGCCGCACGCACCGCCGCCCGTGCGGGTGATGGTCGCGTTGTCGCCGGCCGCCACGTCGTGGTCGTCCCCGCCCCAGATGTCGTCGGAGCCGTCCGCCACGCCGCCGGAGCCCTGCGACGTGCCGCCGATCAGGTCGTCCTGGCCGGCGTCGCCGTAGAGGCCGATGGAGGCGACCGGGTTCCCGCCGAGGACGCCGGCGCCGTCCGAGTCGCCGTTGCCCTCGACGTAGTCGTCGCCCTCGTCGCCGTGCACGAGGTCGCCGCCGTCGCCCGCGTAGATGTCGTCGTTGCCGGTGTTGCCCTGGATCCAGTCGCCGTCCGCCTGGGCGATGCCGCTGCCCGGGTCGGTGAGGACGACCGTGCGGGTCTTCGTGCCGTCCGGCTCGGTGCCGCCCGGCCGCGTGACCGTTCCGTTGTCGCCCAGGATCACGTCCTGCTCGGTGTTGCCGAGGATCGTGTCGCCCCGGTCGGCGGGCGGCGAGCCGCCCTGCGAGCCGCCGACCACGTCGTCCTGGCCGGCGTCGCCGTACATGACGTCGCCGTCGCTCCCGCCCGAGGGCGCCCAGCCGTTCGCGCCGGACGGGACGAGCTTCAGGTCGAAGTTGACGTTGTCGAGCGGGTTCGACGCGTTGTCGAGCGGGAGCGCGGACGTGTCGTTCGCGCCGCCCTCCATCGTGTCGTCGCCGCCGCCGCCGCGCATGAGGTCGTCGCCGGCGTCGCCGAACATCACGTCGTTCTCGCCGTCTCCGTACATCTCGTCGGAGTGCTCGTTGCCGTGCATCGTGTCGACGCCCGGGCCGCCGCGCATCAGGTCGTTGTCGGCGTTCCCGTTCATCGTGTCGTCGCCGTCCTCGCCGTACATCTCGTCGTCGCCGGCGTTGCCGTTCATCGTGTCGCCGAGCAGGCCGCCGCGCATCTCGTCGTCGTTTCCGCCGCCGTTCATCGTGTCGACGCCGCCCTGGCCCCACATGAAGTCGTCGCCGGCGTCGCCGTTCATGAGGTCGGCGCCGATGAACGAGCCGGTCAGCGAGACCGCGACGTTGTTCGAGCCGTCGCGGGTCAGCGAGCCCTCGTCCCCGAGCATGTAGTCGCGCCCGGAGCCGCCGTGCATGGTGTCGCCGGTCCCGTCGTCGCTGCCGCCGACCATGTTGTCGTCGCCGCCGCCGCCGGTCATCGTGTCCTTGCCCTCGGCGCCGGTCATCTCGTCGTTGCCGCCGCCGCCGCACATCGTGTCGCCGCCCTTGGCGCCGTCGAGCGAGTCGGCGCCGTTGCCGGCGTGCATCTGGTCGTTGCCGTCGCCGCCGATCAGCGAGTCGCGCCCGCCGAGGCCGCTCGACGTGGAGCCGTCCGAGGAGCAGTCGAAGTCGAGGTCCTCGTCGCCCCACATCTTGTCGCCGCCGTTGTCGGCCGTGAGCGTGTCGTTGCCCGCTCCGCCGTGCAGCTCGTCGACGTGGGTGCCCGACGGGTCGCCGGGGCCGGACGAGAGGACGTCGTCGTCGGCGTCGCCGAACAGCTTGTCCGCGCCCGGGCCGCCGTTCACGATGTCGTTCCCGCCGTCGCCGTGCACGGACGAGTCGTTGCCGGGGCCGGCGTCGATCTTGTCGTTCCCGCCGTTCCCGTTGATCGTGTCCGCGCCGCCGCCGGTCGAGATCGAGTCGTCGTGGTTGCCGCCGGTCACGACGTCGTTGCCCTCGCCGGTGGAGATCTCGTCGTTCCCGTCGTCGCCGTCGATCTGCGCCCAGAGCGTGAACGGGATCGGCGGCTTCTGCTGGCTCGGGTTCGCCGCGTCGCCCGACGCGCTCCCCGGGAGGAGCGAGACGACGTCGTCGCCGCCCAGCCCGTTCGCGATGAGCTTCGCCTCCGAGGTGCCGACGCGGGAGGTGGTCAGGAAGTAGTCCTGCTGGATGCCGAAGGCCGTGACGGAGAAGCGCGTCTTCCCGGCGTTCGGTCCGGAGGTGTACGACTCCATCTGCCGGACGGTGAACTTCTCGTCCGGCTCACCGGGCGCGATGCCCCGTTTGCCGGCCTCGGAGCCCATGTGCAGGATCAGTCGCTCGTTCGCCGTCCCGACGCCCTCCGTTCGCGCGAGGACGGGGACGATGTTGCAGACGTCGAGCTTGAACTCGAGCAGGGTGATCTTGACGATCTGGATCGAGAACTCGACGGACGTGATGAAGAGGTCGATCTTCACGAACGCCGAGAGCGCCGCTTCGATCTTCCCTTCCACGTCGAAGAGACAGAGCGGGTTGAAGATCTTGGAGACGATCTCCTCGATTCTCAGCTTCCCGTCCTGCGGCGCGTCCTCGTGGAGGTTCAGGCCCGTGGTGAAGATGATCTCGCCGCGGATCCCGACCTTGAAGATGTAGACGCTGACGGCGCCTTCCGCGTACACGGTGCCGGTGAACTTGACCTCCGGCACGTCCACGCCGTTCGCGTCGTAGTCGTCGAAGTAGATGCCGTCGAGCAGGTGCGTGCCCGTGCCGCCGGCGAGCACCTTGCGCAGGCCGGAGGTGTCGTAGCCCATCGCGAAGCGCCCTTCCACGCGGAAGGAGCCGCCGATGCAGATCTGCACCGGGACCGGGCCGATCAGGATCGGCGGGAAGCAGAAGCCGAAGCCCGCGCCCGCGCCGAACGAGCCCGCGTCGTAGTGGACGAGCGTCGCGTCCTTGCCCATGAGGACGCCGAAGATCTGGCTCGCGTCGCCGAGGAACGGGAACGTGAGCCCGCAGACGCCGAACGTCGAGCCGCGGCCGACGCACTCGGACGGCGGCGTCTTCGCCGACGAGTAGGGCGAGCCGCTCTCGCCGAGCTTGTCGACGAGATCCTTGCCCGCCTGGGCGTTCGTGATCCCCTTGTTCGCCTCCTCGGGGATCGGCTGGCTGTTCCCGGCTCGCTCGCCGGTCACCTCGAACTTGCCTCCGGTCGCCGGGTCGGTGCCGAGCGGGATGAGGAGGTTCCCGTCCGTCGGCAGCGAGTTCACGAACTTGACGAACTGGAGGATCGAGCGCAGGAGCGACAGGTCGTTCCCGCTGATCGCCTCCAGGACGTCGAGCACCGTCACCGGCCCCTTGCCCAGGAGCTTCGAGAGGTCGGAGATGATCGGGATCTCGCCCTGGAGGAGCTCCACCACCGGCATGAGCGGGTTGGTGACGTTCTTGATCTGCTTGACGATCGGACTGAGGAACGAGCTCAGGAACTTCCCGGCGTCGAGGTTCAGCCCGTCGAACGAGATCTCGAGCGCGGCGAAGTTGAGCCCCGTGCCCGGCTCCGCCGAGAAGCCCCAGAACAGGTGGAACTTCCCGAGCACGCTCGGGAAGCCCGCGCTCTGTCCGGTGTTCAAGCCGGTTCGGAAGCGGACGTCGATGTTCGCCTTGCCCGAGAGCTTCGGCGCGAAGCTGAAGTTCCCGGAGATGACGTCCGAGAGCGAGACGCGGTTGCCGCCCGACTTCTTGAAGTCGAGCGTCGCGTTCAGGCAGAGAGCCGTCGGGTTGTCGCCGGCGGCGGCGAGCGTCTCGCAGTTGAGCGTCCCGCCCGCGTCGCGCATGGTGACCTGGAGGAACGCGAGCTCGCCCGCGAGGCACCGCTCGGTCGAGAAGCCGTTCAGGTACGCCGGCATCCCGGGCGAGTCGTAGTCGTGGTTGTCGTCCGTGCAGGTGAAGCCGGCCTCGGAGGGCAGGTTGCCCATCGAGACGGAGGCCTCGAGGTTCAGCTCCGAGCGGCCGCCGTCGCCGGGCGTGTCCGGCGCGTGGCGGGCGATCAGCTCGTAGCCGTCGTCGCCGTCCCACGTGACAGGCCCTTCCTCGCCGAGGCCGAAGTCGTCGCAGTAGAGCTTCGTCGCCTCGATCTTCGTGACGCGGCAGCCCTGGCCGCTCGACGTGTTCTTCAGCCACATGCCGAGCTCGGCCGTGTTCGTGAAGTTCGCCGAGTCGTCCTGGAGGTACCTGACCGGGTCGTGCGCGTCGTTCGTGCCGTCCGGCGGGTCGTCCGTGTCCTTGTCGAACGGCCGGTTCTCGGTGCCGGTGAAGCCCTTCTTGCCGTTCGCGACGACGTACGGGCCGTCCTGGAAGGAGAGGCCGAAGTCGACGAGCAGGCTCCACGAGCCGGCGCCCTTGACGCCGCCGGTCAGGCGGACCGGCAGGCCCTTGAGCCCGATGTCGAACGGCACCTCGCCGTCGATCCCCTGGCCGATCTCGAACGTGACCCGGAAGTCGCGGATCAGGTTCAGCGTCGTGACGCCGTCGCCGTTCGCGCAGACGACGGCCGGGTTGCCGCAGAGCGGCGTGACGACGACGTCCTGCGCGTTCTTGCTGCCGTCGCCGTTCGTGTCTCGCAGGAGATCCGCTCCCGACGGTCCGAGCTCGCCGACGATGAAGTCGCGCGTGAGCTTGGCGAGGTCGTACGCGTCCACGTCGCTGTCGCTGTCGACCTGGCCCGCGGTCTTCAAGTCCTCGACGAGCTGCGCGAACGGCGTGATGACCTCGTTGTTGAAGGTGCCGACGACGTTCGCGCCCGCGTCGAGCGCGTCGCCGATCAGCGGGAGCTTGATCCCCTGCGCCGCGCCGTCGAGCGTCTTCTCGAGGTTCGCGAGGATCTGCGGGAGGATCTGCACGAGCAGCGTCCAGTCGAACTGCTCGCCGCTGATCAGGTTCGTGAGCGCGGCCGGCAGCTCCGCGTCGCAGAGCGGATCCGAGCCGATGTCGCACTCGATCTTGAACGCGCCGAAGTCGGTGCCGAGCGCGGTGACGCTGAGGACGGCGCACGCGTCGCCGGTCGCCTCGACCGGGTTGCCCTCGGGCGAGTCGCATTCCTGCGACACGCCGTCGAAGCTCCCGCTCACGTTCGACAGGAAGTCGGTGAACGTCCGCGTCTTGTTGTTCTTCACGTCGTCGTCGTCGGACGTCAGGCCGAGCTTCGCCCCGAGCTTGCCGACGCCCGAGCCGGCGCCGCCCTCGGCGGCCGTCCCGAGCTCGACGGTGACGGGACCGATCGCGGCCGAGAGGCCGATGTCGTCCGCGTTCAGGCTCGCCTCGACCGAGGCGCCGCTCGTGTCGAGCACGACGACGTCCGGGGTGAGGTCGAGCTTGAGCGGGATGCCGACGTCGAGCTGCGCCCGCGCGGCGTAGTCGAGCGAGATCTCCCCGGTCGTGGAGACCGAGACGATGTTCGCGAAGTCGTCCTTCACGTTGAGCGGCGCCGAGAGCGCGGGCACCGGCCGGTCGGTGTCGGCGCAGTCCACGCCGCCGCCGGAGCAGAAGCCGACGCCGAGGCGCACGACGAGGTCCTTCGTGCGGTCGCCGACCACCTGGTACGCGTCGCCCGTCGTCCACTGCATGTCGGAGCCGTCAGGGCACGCCAGCGTGTTCGTCGTGACCTGGGTGATCGTGCACTGCTTCTTGTCCGTCGTGTTGATGAGGAGGTTGCCGACGAACGGCCGCTCCGCCTCGGGCAGCGACGGGAAGTTCTTCGCCGTGTCCTCGAGGACGTTGTCCTCGGTCGATCCGCCCGTCGCGCTGCCGGTCGTGCGCGGCCCCTGGCCGGCGGCCGGCAGGTCGAGCAGGTCGAGCTCGAGGACGTCGTCGACGCCGATCTTCTCGCCGATCAGGTCCTCGAGCTGCTGCAGCGACTGCGGCGGGACCGACGTCGGGAACTCGGTCGTGTGGTCGCCGGCCGCGTCGACGAACTTCACCTGGATCTGCCACTCGCTGATCGCGGTGTCGTCGTTGCGGGTCGCGTCGCCGTCGCCGACGGTGATCGCGATGCGGTTGTTCGCGGTCGGGTCGACGTTCGCGTGCCCGACCGTCGTCGTGTCGTCGCTGCCGGTGACGAGCGCGCCGATCGAGACGTTGCCCCTCAGGCCGAGCCACTCGACGTCGGTCGGCATGACGGCCCCGTTCGCGCGGCAGTACAGCGTCGTGTTGTCAGGCAGCATCTGGATGTTGAACGGCCGCCCGAGGCTGTCGTTCGCCGGGTTCGAGCCGTTCGGGTTGCCCGAGCAGTCGATCTTCGCGAGCGGCGAGCCGCGCAACTCGTCCGTCGTCTGCTTGATCGACTTGATCTTCGCGACGAGGTCCTTCGTGGAGATGCCGACGAGCGGCAGCTCCTTGTCGGTCAGGCCCGGGTCGATCTTGTCGATCTGCTCGACGACCTTGTCCAGGTTGTCGAGGATGTAGCCGAGCCAGGCGAGCGCGTTGCCCTCGACCTCGTACTCGTCGCCGGTCTTCCACTTGTTCTTGTTCGCCTCGTCGTCGGCGCGGGTGCCGCCGGAGAGGTCGCACTCGAGCTCGTTGACGTTGACGAAGGCGATCGTGCAGCTCGCGCCCGTGGTCTTGTTCCGGAGCGTGAGGTTCAGGAGGTTGTCGCCGTTCAGGGCGTTCGCCTCGAAGTTCTTCGTCGCGTCGAAGAGGTTCGTCGACGTCGCCGCGGTGTGCTTGCCGGTGACGGTCGGGAACGGGTCGAAGTCCTTCAGGTTCAGGTTGAAGTCCGTGTCCGCGGTGACCTGGACGGTCGACGGATCCGGGACGCAGCTCCCCGCCTTGAACGCGCTCGGCCAGTTGAGCGCGACGCCGCCGGAGGCGAGGTCCTTGCCGTCGATCTTCGCCTTGACCTCGAGGCCGGCGGTCGCCTTCAGGTTGCAGACGGCGCCGACGTGCGCCGAGTCGAGGTTGAAGAGGACCTCGGCGACGCCGACCGCGTTCGGGATCGTCGTCGGGCTGCCCGCGTCGACCGTGAACGGCGAGGGCGCCTTGATGTCGAGCGCGAAGACGGGCTTCGAGGAGTCGGCCTTGCCGATCCCGAAGGCCGTCCCCGGCGAGAACGTGTTCTTGTCGCCGGCGCCCTTGGCCTCGACCTCGAGGAAGCCGACCTTGCCCGTCAGCTCCGCGCCGCCCTCCACCTCGATGTCGCCGACGGCCAGCTCGGGCTGGCTCGGGTCGATCTGGAGGTAGAAGCGGTCGAGCAGGCCGCCGTCGACGTCGTACGTGTTGCCGGCCGACCACGAGACCCCGCTCCCCGCGGCGCACGTGAGCGTGGTCGCCGTGATCGCGGAGATCGAGCACTCGCCCACCGGAGCGCTCGTCTTCTTGAGCGTCTCGCCCAGGCGCGGGTCGTTCACGCCGTCGGTGAAGTTCGCCCCCGAGTCCGTGAGCGTCGCGCCGGAGGAGCCGGCCGTCGCCGTGCCGCGGATCGGCGTGATGTCGCTCGTGTGCTCGTTCAGGAGGACGCCGAAGGTGACGTCGAAGTTGATCTCCTTCACCGAGGCCTTGAAGCTGACGTTGCTCCCTTGGAGCGTGTCCGTGAGCCCGGAGAGATTCGTGGCGTTGCGCAGCAGGTCGCCGATGCTCGCGTCCGACTTCACCTGCGGGCCGTCGAAGTTCTCCTTCTGCAGCCGGAACGTGAGCGACTTCGCCGTGGCGTCGTAG
Source organism: Actinomycetota bacterium (assembly GCA_035463115.1). GTDB lineage: Bacteria > Actinomycetota > UBA4738 > UBA4738 > HRBIN12 > BPGL01. The sequence goes on from DATHTO010000099.1 coordinate 14,611, forward strand.
CCGAGGTTCAGGAGGTCGTCGTCGAGGCCGGCCGCCTCGGCGATCCGGTCGAACAGCTCCTGGGCGCTGCCCGGGCGCGGGATGGCCTTCTTGATCAGCGGGTCTGCGCCGGGGTCGGCGTCCCAGGTGAGCTGGATGGTGAAGTTGCCGGGCGCGACCATCTTGAAGACCGCGTCCGCCGTCGGCGTCGCGCCCTCGGAGCCGAGGGTCGCGTCCGCGGCGGCGCCGCTCGTGTTCGCGCACTCGGCGCAGACGGCGTCGACGTTCGTGACGCCGGCGGGCGGGCTCCAGACGACGGAGCCCGGCTGCTTGTCGAGGTGCGTCGAGGCGCGGCAGTAGACGAGCGTGCCGGCCGCGAGGTTGTCCGTGATCCCGCTCGGGAAGTGATCCGGCGTCCCGGGCTCGGTCCCGCAGCCGACGGTCGCGTTCAGGAGCCGCTCCGTGTAGTCGACGAGCGGCCGCACGCCGTCGAAGACCTCCGTCAGGGACTTCTTGATCAGCGGAAGCTGACCGTTGCCGAGGCCCTGCGCGCCCGCGAGCGAGGAGACGAACTGGCCGAGGCCGTTCGCCACGTCGCCGGCCGTGATGTTCAGCCAGGCCTGCAGGCCGGGCCCGACGGTCGGGGTCGGGTTCGCGTCGAAGCCGTTCGACAGGTCGGCGTCGGTGAAGGCGATCGACGCGTCGGCGGCGCCGTTCGTCGCGAACGCGTCGCCGTCCACGAGCGTGGCGTCGACGTAGAAGGTCGCGTCGAGGTCGTTGCCGCCCGGGTTGCCCTTGACGACGTTCGCGGACGCGAGCTCGCTGAGCGCGTGCGACGTCCACTCGTCGAGCGTGATCCCGCCGGTCGAGTCGGGGTCGCTGAACGCCACCCGCGCGCACGCGTGCAGGTTCGCCGTCTCCGTCGTCCCGGCGGTGGCCGGGTTGTCCGTCGAGACGTTCACGTCCGTGAAGCCGAAGCGCGCGGTGAAGAGCCCGACGGAGCCGGTCGCGCGCGCGCAGACGTCGATCGTCGCCGGGTCGACCGAGAGCGCGGTCGGAGGCGCGGTGGCCGCGCTCACGATCGCCGCCGAGTCGACGTTGAAGGTCAGGGTCGTGTTCAGCTCGAAGTCGATGCCGAGGCTGCCGCCCTTCATCTCGACGACCGGGCCGAACGCGAAGTCGAGCGGCTGGTCGACGTGCCGCTCGGCGTGGATCGGGATCGTGATGGAGGTGGCGGTGGCGCTCACGGCGGGCTGGGAGAACGCGCCGGAGCCGAACTGGACGGTCACGCCGCCGTAGATGCCGTCGCGGGCTTCGATCTCGCCCGCGAGGGCGCTCATGCTGCTGCTGGAGAGGGGGCCGATCGCATCCTTCAGGAGCTTGGAGAGGTCGAGCGCGCCGGGATCTCCGGGGGCGAGATCTCCCAGCGGAAGGTTGTTCGCGAGGTCGCCGTACTCGCCGAGCGCGTCGGCGGCGGAGCTCAGCCGGTCGGCGAAGCTCTCGATCGCGTTGCCGATCGCCTGGGCGTCCTCGCTCTCGGGGGTCGCCTGCGCCGGGCCGGTGACGCCGACCACCGCTGCGACGGTCGCGACGAAGACGGCCAGCTGCGCCATGCGGCGCCGGGGCTTGCTCTTGACGGACCAGGGCGACAAGGCTCAGCCCTCCCGCCGCGCGCCGACGACTCGCTCGAGCCGCGCTGCGCCGTTCGCAGTGGACCGCGCAAAACCGCGGTCGAAGGACCAAGAACCTTCGCAGTGCATGGTGCGGCCTCCCTCTCCGTTGTCCCGTCCCCCACTCCGCGCGCCAGAAAGTACTCCGGAGGTAAGGGAATTGCAAGGCCCCAAACGGGGGTTCCGGACGCGATGATTTCCGCTGTTTGCGAACGTCTGAAGGGCGATGGGACGGATCGTGGTCGACATCTCGACGTCCGTCGACGGCTTCGTTGCCGGACCGGACACGACGCTCGAGGAGCCGCTCGGGCGGGACGGCGAGCGGCTGCACGAGTGGATGTTCGGCCTCGACGCGTGGCGCGAGCGCCACGGCCTCGAGGGCGGCGAGCGGAGCGTCGACAGCGAGGTCGTGGAGTCGTTGCTCGCGCGCACGGGCGCGGTCGTGATGGGCCGGCGGATGTGGAGCGGCGGCTCCGGGCCGTGGGAGGAAGACCCGAACGCGGGCGGCTGGTGGGGCGACGAGCCGCCCTTCCGCGTGCCGGTCTTCGTCCTCACGCACCACGCCCGCGCGAGCGAGACGAAGGCGGCGACGCCGATCGAGTTCGTGACGGAGGGGATCGAGGCGGCGCTCGGGCGCGCGCTCGCCGCGGCGGGCGGACGCGACGTGCTCGTCGCCGGCGGGGCGAACGTCGCCCAGCAGGCGCTCGCGACCGGGCTCGTGGACGAGCTCTGCCTCCACGTCGCGCCCGTCGTGCTCGGCGCCGGTGTGCGGCTCTTCCCCGACGACGGCCCGCCCGCGACTCTCGCGCCGACGGAGACGATCGCGTCCCCGACGGTGACGCACCTGCGCTACCGCGTCGTCCATTGAACCCCTCCGGGGTCAGGTCTTGGGTCGTGCGGCGGTCGGCGCGGATGCGATAGCGCAAGACCCCGACCCGCAGTGAACGCTCTATCTCAGGTAGAGGGTTCGACCTACGGCGGGAGTCGCTGCCCCGGGCGCTTCAGGCGCAGCCAGCGGTAGCCGTACGGCTCGAGGGCGAGCGTGACCCTGCCGCGCTCGCCGGGCTCGACGTCCTCGTGGGCGAAGAGGTCGACGGCGAGCTCCGCGTCGTCGAGCGGCACCTCGACCTCGAGCGGCTCCCCGGCGAACGAGTGGGCGCAGACGACGACGCTGCCGTCCCAGTCGCAGCTGTGCGCGAGGACGGCCGGCTCCGAGACGTCGAGGACGGTGCACTCGCCCCAGCCGATCTCCGGGCACTCGCGCCGGCGGCGGATCAGGCGCTCCATCCAGTTGAGCAACGAGTCGTCCTCGCGGCGCTGGCTCGCGACGTTGATCCGGTCCGGCCCCCATCCCGGCGCGTCGACGAGCGGCCGGCCGGGACGCCGGGCGGTCGTGAAGCCGCCGTGGCGCTCGTCCGACCACTGCATCGGCGCGCGGACCGCCATGCGGCCCTCGATCGCGAGGTTCTCCGCCATGCCGATCTCCTCGCCGTAGAAGAGCACCGGCGTCCCGGGCAGCGAGAACATGAGGCTGTAGACCATCCGGATCCGCCGCTGGTCACCCTTCAGCATCGTCGGCAGCCGCCGGCGGAGCCCGCGGCCGAAGAGCTGGTGCTCCTCCTCCGGCCCGAAGGCCTCGAAGCACTCGGCGCGCTCCTCGTCCGTGAGCTGGTCGAGCGTCAGCTCGTCGTGGTTGCGGACGAAGTTCGCCCACTGGGAGTCCTCCGGCAGCTCCGGCAGCTCGCGGAGCGCGGCCGCGAGCGGCGTGGCGTCCCCGCGCGCGAGCGCGAGGTACATCGCCTGCATGACCGGGAAGTTGAAGCACATGTGCAGCTCGTCGCCGTCCTCGTCGCCGAAGAACGCGCGCAGGTCCTTCGAGGGCAGGTTCACCTCGCCGAGCAGCATCACGTCGCCGCGGTGGCGGGCGGCGTAGCGGCGCAGGTCGCGCATGAGCTCGTGCGGGTCGGCGATCGCGCCGTCCGGCAGGCCGACGGGCTCGAGCAGGAACGGGACGGCGTCCACGCGGAACCCGGCGAGCCCCTGCTGCAGCCAGTAGCCCAGCACCTGCGCGAGCTCGTCGCGCACCTCCGGGTTGGCGATGTTGAGCTCCGGCTGGTGCTTGTAGAAGCGGTGCAGGTACCAGGCGCCTGCCTTCTCGTCGTAGTCCCAGTTCGAGTTTTCCTTGTCCGGGAAGACGACCTCGCCGTCGTCCTTCGGCTTCTCGTCGGCCCAGACGTAGAAGTCGCGGTAGGGCGAGTCGGGGCTCGAGCGCGCCGAGCGGTACCACGGGTGCTTGTCGGAGGTGTGGTTGACGACGAGGTCGGCGATCACGCGGACGCCGCGGTCGTTGGCGGTCCGGACGAGCTCGGCGAAGTCGCCCGCCGTCCCGGCCCGCTCGTCGACACCGTAGAAGTCGGTGATGTCGTAGCCGTCGTCCTTGCGCGGCGACGGGTAGAACGGCATGAGCCAGATGCACGAGACGCCGAGCCCGGCGAGGTAGTCGATCCGCTCGGTCAGCCCGACGAGGTCGCCGTGCCCGTCGCCG
>DATHTO010000100.1:0-57007 GCA_035463115.1 Actinomycetota bacterium
GGCCCGCCGCGCGCCCCCCTGGGGGGGGCGGCCCGGGGGCTCGAGTTCTGGTGCAGCCGCGGTCCCTCCGCCCCCCCCCGGGCCGGCGGTGGGGCCCGCCGCCCCGCGGCGCTGGGACCGGCCGCGGCGATCGTCGCCGTCGGCGGCCTCGCATGGTTCCTCTGGGGGGGACGCGACGGGCCGATCCAGGTGCTCACGTCACGGGGCGCGGTCGGCTGGGCCGTCGACAGCACCGTCGGGTCGATCGTGCGGCTCGTCACGGGCGAACCCGCGATCGCGGAAGCGAACGCGCTGCGGGTCGGCGCGATCCCGCTGTGGGCCCGTGCGGCGTCGTTCGTGGCGCTCGTCGCCACGCAGGTCGCGATCTGGCACGACGCCGAACGCGACCGCGATCGCGAGCCGTTCGGCGGGACCAGCGTCGCGGCCGTCGCGGCGCTGCTGGCGCTCGCGCCCGTGTCGCCGACGCTCGCGGCCGCGTGGGTCGTTCCGTGGGTCGCCGTCGCGATCTCGAGCGACCGGGAGGAACGTCGGGTCGCCACGCTCGCGATCGGCGCGATCGCGCTGAGCGGGATCCTCGCGCTCCGCGGACCCGTCGACCAAGGAACCGTGCCGACGCTGCTCGCGCTCACGCGGAACCTCCTGTGGGTCGCGGTCGTCGCGTCGTGGCTCACGCGACCGATCACGCGGCGCGCCACGCTGCGCTGACGAGCGGCGGCACCGCGAACGACGCGGTGCGCTACCGCCGGCTCACGGAACGGCGGCGACCTCGGGCGAGGACTCGGGCTCGGCCTCGCCGTTCGCTTCCTTCTCGGCGGCGACGCTCCGCGCCTCGGCGAGCAAGGCGTCCACGAGCTCGTCTTCGGGCACCTTCGCGACCACCTCGCCCTGACGGATGATGAAGCCGAGCCCGTTGCCAGACGCGATGCCGACGTCGGCCTCGCGCGCCTCACCGGGTCCGTTCACGACGCAACCCATCACGGCCACACGCATCGGCACCCGGAACCGCTCGTTCTCGATCGCCTCGTTCACCTTGCGCGTCAGCTCGAGGACGTTCACCTCGGCCCGGCCGCACGACGGACACGCGACCAGGTCGAGCCCTCGCCGCCGCAGTCCGAGCGAGCGCAGGATCGTCGTGCCGACCTTGACCTCCTCGACGGGATCGTCGGTGAGCGAGACGCGGATCGTGTCGCCGATGCCCTCCGCGAGCAGCGCGCCGATCCCGACCGCGCTCTTCACGCCGCCCATCGGCATCGGTCCTGCCTCGGTGACGCCGAGGTGGAGCGGGTAGTCGCACGCCGCGGCGAGCTGCCGGTAGGCCTCGATCATCACGAGGGGGTTCGAGTGCTTCACCGAGATCTTGATGTCGGTGAAGTCCTCGTCCTCGAGGATCCGCGCCTCGTTCAGGGCCGACTCGACGAGCGCCTCGGGCGTCGGCGACCCGTACCGCTCGAGGAGGTCCTTCTCGAGCGAGCCCGCGTTCACGCCGATCCTGATCGGCACGCCACGGGCCTTGGCCTCACGCGCGATCAGCCGCACCTTGTCCTGGTACCGGATGTTGCCCGGGTTGATGCGGAGCCCCTGGATCCCCGCCTCGAGCGCCGCCATCGCGTACTTCCATTGGAAATGGATGTCGGCCACCACCGGCACCGTCGACTTCGCCGCGATCGCGACGAGCGCCTCGGCGTCGTCCCAGTGCGGAACCGCCACACGGACGATGTCGACCCCCGCCGCGACCAGCGACGCGATCTGCTGCAGCGTGGCGTTGATGTCGGCGGTCCGGGTCGTCGTCATCGACTGCACCGACACCGGGTGGTCGCTCCCGATCGGCACGCGGCCGAGCTGGAGCTGCCGGGTCGGGCGGCGGGGAGGCGTCATCTCACATCCAGTCTACGGACGGCACCGGAACGGTCCGCCGTCAGTCGCCGAAGACCTGGAACGTGATCGCGCGGTCCTTCGGCTCGTCGAGCTCGAGGAAGATGAGCCGTTGCCACGTGCCGAAAGCCGGCTCACCGGCGGCGACCGGGATCGCGTGCGACGTGGCCGACAACAGCATCGCCTTCACGTGCGCGTGGCCGTTCTTCCGCTCGTCGGGGTTCAGGTTCTGGGTCCGGATCGTGAAGTCGTCGTGCGCGTAGTAGACGCCGTCGTGGGGGACGAGGTCGGTCAGGTGCCGACGGAAGTCGTGCAGCGCCCCGTCCTCCCACTCGTTGATCAAGAGGGCGCACGTCGTGTGCGCACAGAAGGCGATCGCGGCGCCGTCGGTCACCCCGGCGTCCTTGATCGCGCGGCGCAGCTCGTCGGTCAGATCGACGAACGCGTAGCGGTTCGGCGCGAGGACGTTGACGGTGCTGGTCTGTGACTTCACGGGCCTTCCTTCCTGCTGGCCTTCCTGCTGGCCTTCCTGCTGGCCTTCCTGCTGGCCTTCCTGCTGACCTATCCGCTGGCGTCCGCCGGCTGATGCGAGGCGTCGGCCGACGCCGGCAGGTCGAACGAGAACACGCTGCCGCTGCCGGGCTCGCTCTCGGCACGGATCGAGCCGCCGTGGGCCTCGACGACGGAACGAGCGATCGCGAGCCCGATCCCGGTCCCGCCGTCACCGCGCGCGCGTGCCGTGTCGGCGCGGTAGAAGCGCTCGAACAGCCTCGGGAGGTGTTCGCGCGGGATGCCGACGCCGTTGTCGGCGACGCTGATCTCCACGCTGCCGTTGTGGCGGTGCGCCGCGATCGTGACCTCGCCGCCCTCGGGAACGAACCGCAGGGCGTTGTCGACGAGGTTGAACAAGACCTGATGCACGCGCTCGGCGTCGGCGTCGACGGTCGGCAGATCCGGCGGGATGTCCTGGGCGATCCGGACCGCCTTGCCGGCCCGTGCGACCTCGATCTCGGAGACGACCTGTCGCACGATGGGCGCGACCGGAACGTGATCGCGGTGCAGTGGCACCTCGCCGGACTCGAGCTTCGACAGATCGAGCAACTGCTCCACCAGGCGGCCGAGGCGTTCGGCCTGGGCGAGCATCACCTCGAGCGTCTCGCGATCGGGTTCCTCGACACCGTCGAGCAGGTTCTCGAGATGCGCGCGCATCGCGGCGATCGGCGTCTTGAGCTCGTGCGACACGTTCGCGACGAGGTCCCGTCGCGAGGCCTCGAGCCGGGCGAGCTCACCGCTCATCCGGTTGAACGCGTGCGCGAGCTGACCGACCTCGTCGCGAGCGCTCGCCTCGACGCGGACCTCGTACGTGCCCGTCTCCATCCGCCGCGCTGCGGCCGCCATGTCGCGGAGCGGCTGCGTCATGCCTCGCGCGAACCATCGCGCGAACAGCAGCGCGAACCCGGCGGCGAGCGCCCCCGCCACGAGGAACTGCCACCAGAACCGCGAGAGGAATTCGAACGTCGCGGTGATCTTCGCCGGCAACGTCCGATCCGGGATCGCGCGAACGGCGAAGACGAGTTCCGACACGGCGCCGTCCTCGACGACCGGCACGACCGCGAACTCCGCCTCGGCGGTCTGGCCGACGCGAACGCCCCAGTCGACGTACGAGCCCGCGTCCGGCATGTCGGGCGGCAGCGGCCACGGCGACGGTTCACTGATCAGGGTCCCGTCGGGGCGGTAGCGGACGATCCGCATCTCGGCGGGCGGTGCCTCGAGCGTGCCCGCCGCCGCCCGCCTCGCCACGCGGAACAACTGGAGACGCTCGCGATCGGCGTCGGAGTCGCGCAACGCGTACCCGAGCATCCCGAAGATCAGCACCACCGTGAGCGCGACCGCGACGACGATGACGGAGCCGAGCTTCGCTCGGATCGTGGGGAGCTTCTCGAACGGGCGCATCGCCACGCGCTACTCCTTGAACGCGTAGCCGACGCCGTGGACCGTGCGGATGAACCGGGGATCGTTGCCGTCCTCGCGCAGCTTCCGACGGATCCGAGCGACGTGCGAGTCGACGACGCGTCCGCCCGCGTAATCGCGGTATCCCCAGACGCGATCCATCAGCTGGTCGCGGGACAGCACCACGCCGGGTTCGCGCGCGAGCGCATGGAGGATCTCGAACTCGAGCGGCGTGAGGGCGATCTCGTCGCCGTCGACGGTCACTCGACGTCGCGCCGGGTCAAGGCTCAGACCGTCGAGCTCGACCGGCGTGCTCGGTCCGTTCGATCCGTCGATCCGCTCCATGCGTCGGAGGATCGCCTTCACGCGGACGGTGAGCTCTCGGAGGCTGAACGGCTTCGTCAGGTAATCGTCGGCGCCGACGGCGAACCCGGCGACCTTGTCGGCCTCCTCCGTCCTCGCCGTCAGCATCAGCACCGGTGTCCAACGGTCGCGCTGGATCGCCTTGCACACCTCGAGGCCGTCCATGCCCGGAAGCATCAGGTCGAGGACGACCAGGTCGGGGTGCTGCTCGGCGTGCAGTCGGATCGCCTCGGGCCCGTCGCCCGCCACGGCGACGCGGAACCCTTCGCTCTCGAGTCGCTTCCGGACCGCCTCGGCGATCGCGTCCTCGTCGTCGACGACGAGGATGGTCTGCTCGCTCACAGGGTCATCGTAGCCCGACGCATGTCGCGTCCCCAGACCGGCGCTGTGGAGAAATCGTGTCGCCCCTGCGGCATCGGCGCAGGTCAGGGAAGGGGTATCGGCTTCGCGATGTCCAAGATCACCGCCGCGCTGACGAACGTCACGAGGAACACGAGCACGGCGGCCGACACGGGGATCACCCTGCGGAGGTCGACGGCGCGGCCGCGGATCCGTTCGATCGCGAGGAGCGCGAGGTGTCCGCCGTCGAGCGGTGGGAGCGGCACCAGGTTGATGATGCCGATGAAGAGCGTCACGTACGCGAACACGAGCAGGACGGCGTCGGCCCCGCCCGCCTCACCCGTCGCCCCGACCTGGCGGCTGATGCCGATCAAGGACGCGGGATCCTCTTCGCTGCGCTGTTCGTCGGTGAACAGCAGCGTGAACATCCGGCCCACGCCCTCGGGCCCGAAGACCTTCGCGATCCCGCCCACCGATTCGGCGGTGTACCGACCGAGGTCGCCCACCGCGAGTGCGACGGCCTCGCCGATGCCGCGCCGAACGGGCTCGAGTCCGATCACCACACCGATCCGCGGGACCTCTCGTCCGTCGATCACGTCGACCGCGGGAACGAGGGTGCGCTCGAACCGTTCACCGTCGCGTTCGAACGCGAACGCGACCGGTTCGCCGGCGCGCTCGCCGAGGTACTCGCCGATCTGGTCGCTCCGCGGAAGATCGATGTCGCCGATCCGCACGATCAGGTCGCCCGGTCGCAACCCCGCCGCGGCGGCGGGCGAGGCCTCTCCCGCGATCCTCGGCGTGATCTGTCCGATCCCGGTCAGCATGTTGTCGGGATGGCCGAGCCCGGTCGTCGCGTAGAGCCCGGCGAAGACGATCATCGCGACGACGAAGTGCGAGATCGGCCCCGCGAGGATCACGACGGCGCGCTGCCAGATCGGCTTCGCGAAGTAGGCGCGATCCTCGTCGCCCGGCGGCACGTCGTTCTCGAGCGGGTTCATCCCCGCGATCTTCACGTAGCCGCCCACGGGGAGGGCCTTGACCCCGTACTCGATCTCGCCCCGGCGGAACGACCACAACCGCGGCCCGAACCCCGCGAAGTACTCGAGCACGCGGAAGCCGAACACCCGCGCGGCGACGTAGTGCCCCGCCTCGTGGATCAGCACGATGCCGAACAGGCCCAGCAGGAACGCGGTGATCCAGAGCGCGGAGCTCACGTGCGGTCAGCGCTCCTCGACGATCTCGGCGACGCGGCCGCGCGCCCACTGATCGGCCCGCTCGATGTTCACGACCGAGACGACGGATGCGGGCTCGTGCTCGTCGACGACGGTCTGGACGATCTCGACGATCCGCGTGAGCGGGATCTTCCCTTCGAGGAACGCCATGACGGCGACCTCGTTCGCCGCGTTCATCACCGCGGGGAACGTGAGCCCGAGGCCGCCGACGCGGTACGCGAGGTCGACCGCGGGGAACGCCTCGCGGTCGACCGGCTCGAACGTGAGCGGCCGATCCATCAGGGGCACCGGCTCGATGCCGGGAGCCAGCCGTTCGGGCCACCCGAGCGCGAGCTGGATCGGCAACCGCATGTCGGCCGTGGCCATCTCGGCCCGCAGCGACCCGTCGCGGAACTCGACGAGCGCGTGCACCAGGCTCTCGGGATGGATCAGCACGTGGATCTGCGGGTAGTCGAGATCGAACAGGTAGTGCGCCTCGATCACCTCGAGACCCTTGTTCATCAACGTCGCCGAATCGATCGTGATCTTCGGTCCCATGGACCACGTCGGATGTTGGAGCGCCTCTTTGACCGACGCTCGGGCGAGCTCGTTGCGCGTCCATCCGCGGAACGGCCCTCCGCTCGCGGTGATCACGACCCGCTTCAGGTCCTCACGCCGCTCGCCCCGGATCGCCATCGCCAGCGCCGCGTGCTCGCTGTCGACGGGCAGCAGTCGCTCCGGCTCGCCCTTGACGAGATCCATCACCAGCTCGCCGCCGACGACGAGGCTCTCCTTGTTGGCGAGGGCGACGGCCTTGCCGGCCTGCAGCGCGGCGAGGGTCGGGCCGAGACCTGCCGAACCGACCAGCGCGTTCAGGACGACGTCGGCCTCGGTCTCGGCGGCCAGGCGCTCGGCGGCGTCGTGACCGGTGATGAGCTCGATGCCCTTCACCGGCCCGAGCTTGTCGCGGATGTCGTCGGCGGCCGCCGGATCGGCGATCGCGACGAGCGGCGGAAGGAACTCCCGGATCTGTCCCGCGAGCAGCTCCTGGTTCATGCCGGCCGCGGACAATCCCACCGCGCGGAAACGATCCGGATGCCGGCGCACCACGTCGAGCGCCTGCGTTCCGATCGACCCGGTGGAACCCAGGATCGTGACCGACTTCATGCGCACCAGCCTACCCCTCCCCTCGCGCAAGACAGGGAAACGCCGCGCGTCAGGGCACGAGGACGACGCGGAACAGCAGGTACGCGGCCGGCGCGACGAACAGGAGCGAGTCGATCCGGTCGAGGACGCCTCCGTGTCCGGGAAGGACGTTCCCCATGTCCTTGACGCCGAGATCGCGCTTGACGAGCGACTCGGCGAGGTCGCCGAGCGTCGCGGCCACGGCGACGACGAGGCCGAGCAGCAGCGCTTCGACGCGCGCCCCGTCGAGCGGCTCGATGAAACCGGTCGGCACGAGCGCCACGGAGACGACGACCACGACGAGCGCGCCACCGACCAGACCTTCGATCGACTTCTTCGGCGAGATGCTCGGCGCGAGCGGGCGGGTGAAGAAGGACCCTCCCCACACCGAACCGACGAAGAAGGCTGCCGTGTCGAAGACGAAGGTGAGGCCGATCACGGCGATCACGAGCTGCCGGCCGTCCGGCAGCTCGAGGGTCGCGAGCAGGTACGCGGCGAGCAACGGGATCCACAACAGGTTGAGCGCCGTGACGCCCAGGTTCTGGAGGATGTGCGAACGATGGGCGGGCGGCACCGTCAGGAACCAGAGGAACGACGCGACGACGCCGAGCGCGAGCATCGCCGGGATCGCCGGCTCGCCTCGGAAGAACACGCCCCACACCAGCAGCTGGCCGGTGACCAGCCCGACGAACGTCGCGGGTTGCAGGTGGTGGCGTGTCATCACGCCGAAGAGCTCCGCCTGCGCCGCCACGACGCCGAGCGCCGCCACGATCGCGAACGCCGTCTCGCCGACGAGCAACGACGCCACCGCGACCCCGGCGAGGACCACGCCGGTCATGAAGGCGGCCGGCACGTCCCGCTCGCCGACGTCGGGCCCGCGTCGCTCGAGGTCGGCACCGACCTCGATCGCGGCGGGCTCCTGCCAGCTCGGTCCCCCGAGCCCCTGCCCACCGCCGACGACGACCGTCGGCTGGGGCTCGCGCTCGAGGTCGGCGAGCAGCTCCTCTTCGACCGCCGCCGGGTCGGTCGGCCCGGCACCCAGGTCCGCCAGCAGGTCGGCCTCGCTGTCGACCGGCGCCTCGTCGTCCTCGAACACGAGCGCGCCGCCCTCGAGCGGGGCGGTGTCGTACCGCTCCTCGGAACGGATCGACCCCGCGAAGTGCTCCGCCGCGGCCTCGAGATCCTCTTCGCTCGGCTGCTCAGGGGCCGCCGGCGCCGTGGCAGCCGTCTCGTCGGTGGGCCAGGCATCATCGTCGTCATCGCCGAAGAGGTCGGCCTGATCGTCGATCGGGGCGGACGCCGATCCGGGGACGATCCGCACGGACGCGTCGTCGGGCTCGTCGGACGGACCGGCGTCGTCGTCGTCCTCGAGCGACGCGACCGTCTCCAGGACGCCGGTGTCGTACCAGGCTTCGTCCTCGTGTTCGCCGAGATCCACCGGCTGCGCCGGGGTCATCTCCGGCGCGGACACCGACGCGACGTCGGGCCCGTCGGCTGGAGGACCGGACGGCTCAGGCTCGGGCTCCGTTCCGTGCGGGCCGGCGGACGAGGGCGCCGCGGGCGATGGCGGAGCGCCCGTCGGTGTCGCGGGCGGCTGCGCCGGCGCGACCGCGCCCGACGAGGCCGGTTCGGAGCGCACCGCGACGTGCTCCTCCTGGGGGGTGGAGGGGGTCGCCGCCTCGCGCTCGTCCCAGTCGACGTCCTTGATGGGTGCGAAGAACTTGTCGAGGTCCTCGAACAGGTCGTCGCCCCTGCGCTCGTCGTTCGCCATCGGACCCCTTCCTCAGACCTCGAGGAGCTCGCGCTCCTTGTGGCCCTGGATGTCGTCGACCTCGGCAACGAAGCGGTCGGTGAGCTTCTGGAGCTCCTTCTCGGCCCTCGTCAGGTCATCTTCCGAGATGCTGCCGCCGCGCTCAAGCTTCTCCATCTCTTCCTTCGCGTGACGGCGGACGTTCCGGATCGCGACCCGGGCCTCCTCGGCGCGGTGGTGGACCTGCCGCACGAGGTCCTTCCGGCGCTCCTCGGTGAGCGGCGGGAACGCCAGCCGGATCACGTTCCCGTCGTTGCTGGGCGTGATCCCGAGCTCGCTCGACTGGATCGCCTTCTCGATCGCCCCGATCGCGGTCTTGTCGAAGGGCGAGACCTGGAGCAGGCGCGGCTCCGGGACGTTCACGGAGGCGAGCTGGTTCAACGGGACGCTCGTCCCGTAGTACTCGACCATCACGCGGTTCAGCACCGCGGGGGAGGCGCGGCCCGTCCGGATCGCCCCGAGGTCCTCCTTCAGATGGTTGACGGCCTGCTCCATCTTGTGCGTGCCGTCCCGCAACGCGCTCTCGGTCGTCATGCGTGCTCCCCAGCCGCCCCGGAATGCACCAGCGTCCCGATCGGCTCGCCCGTGACGACCCGTCGGATGTTCCCTTCCTCCCGCAGGTCGAACACGATGATCGGGAGGTCGTTCTCCATGCACAGCGAGATCGCCGTCGCGTCCATCACCTGGTATCCCTCGCGGAGGACCTCGACGTACCGGATCGCGTCGAACCGCGTGGCGGCGGGGTCGACGTGCGGGTCGGCGGTGTAGACACCGTCGACCTTCGTGCCCTTCAACAGCGCGTCGGCCTCGATCTCGAGCGCGCGCTGGGCGGCGCACGTGTCGGTCGAGAAGAACGGGACCCCGAGCCCCGCGGCGAAGATCACGACCCGACCCTTCTCGAGGTGGCGCACGGCCCGCAGCGGCACGAACGGCTCGGCGATCTGGCTCATCGCGATCGCCGTCTGCACGCGGCTCGGCACGTGGATCTTCTCGAGCGCGTCCTGCAGGGCCAGCGCGTTCATCACGGTCGCGAGCATGCCCATGTAGTCGGCGCGGTTCCGATCGATCTCGGGCGCTTGCCGGCCACGGAAGATGTTGCCGCCTCCCACGACGACGGCGCACTGGATCCCGAGGTCGACGACGTCGGCGAGCTGTCTCGCGACGAGACCCGTGGCGTCCGACGAGATGCCGTATTCGGCGTCGGCGGGCGCGAACGCCTCGCCGGAGAGCTTGAGCAGGACCCGATGGTGCTGGGGCCGTGCCGTGGCGTCGCTCATGCGCTCGTGGGATCCCCTCGCCCGTCGCCGGTGTGAACCGGGCGCCGGAGCATCGAGACGTCGCGTCTCACTCGGACTCGCCCTCTCCGAGCTTGTACCGGACGAACCGACGCACGACAACCTTCTCACCGAGCTTCGCACCGACCTCGTCGAGGAGCTGCCGGATCGTCTTCGAGTCGTCCTTCACGTACGCCTGCTCGAGCAGCACGTGGTCCTTGTAGAACGCCTCGACCTTGCCTTCGACGATCCGGGGCACGACGTGGTCGGGTTTGCCCTGCTCCCGCGCCTGGACCTCGGCGATCCGGCGTTCGGCGTCGACGACGTCGTCGGGCACGTCGTCGCGCGACAGGTACGACGGCGCCGCAGGGCTCGCGATGTGCAACGCCACGTCCTTCACGGCCTGACCGAACTCGTCGGTCTTCGCGACGAAGTCCGTCTCACAGTTCACCTCGACGAGCACGCCCACCGTGTTGTTGAAGTGGATGTAGCTGTCGATCCGGCCCTGATCCGCGGCGCGGTCCGCGCGCTTCGCCGCGCTCGCGAGGCCCTTCTCGCGCAGGATCTCGGCCGCGCGGTCGAGGTCACCGTCGGCCGCGGCCAGCGCGTTCTTGCAGTCCATCATCCCGGCGCCGGTGGCGTCGCGGAGCTGCTTCACGAGAGCAGCGCTGATCTCCACCATCACGCCGTCCCCTCCGCCGCCTCGGACGTCGGCTCGGACGTCGGCTCGGAGGTGGTGGCTTCGGGGATCTCGGGCGCGATCTCGGGTTCGGCGTCGGTGGCCGCGGACGGCTGCGGATCCGGCTCGAACACCATGCTGGCGGCCATCTTCGCCGCCTCCTCGTCCGACGGCGTCTCGTCGACGGCGGCAGGCGCCGCCGTGGGTCGCGGCCCGCCGGCGCGGCGCTGCGGCGGCACGTTGCGCGCCGTGACGCGTTCCACCGCCTCTTCCTTCGCCATGCCGTATCCCTCAGCGAGCCCGTCGGCGAGCACGCGCGTGACCAGGGTCACGGCGCGGATCGCGTCGTCGTTGCCCGGGATCACGTAGTCGACCTCGTCGGGGTCGCAGTTCGTGTCGACGATCGCGATCACCGGGATGCCGAGCTTCCGCGCCTCGGTGACGGCGATGTGCTCCTTCTTCGTGTCGACCACGAACACCGCGTCGGGCAGCCGGTCGAGATCCTGGATGCCACCGAGGTTGCGTTCGAGCTTCTCGCGCTCGTGACGCAGACGGATCGCTTCCTTCTTCGGCAGGAATCCCATCGCGCCCGAGGTCTCCATCTCGCGGAGCTCGCGCAGCCGCAGCAGCCGCGTCCGGATCGTCGAGAAGTTCGTGAGCATGCCGCCGAGCCATCGGTTGTTCACGTACGGCATGCCGACGCGGGTCGCGTGCGAGGCGACGACCTCCTGGGCCTGCTTCTTCGTTCCGATGAACAGGACGACGCCGCGGCGTCGGCCGAGGCCGCGGACGAACGCGTGGGCCTCTTCGAGGCCCGTGAGCGAGCGCTCGAGGTCGATGATGTAGATGCCGGATCGCTCCCCGAACAGGTAGCGCTGCATCTTCGGGTTCCACCGGCGCGTCTGGTGGCCGAAGTGCACCCCTGCCTCGAGCAGCGCGCGGCGAGTGACGACCGCCACGGTCGAGCTCCGTTCGGTTTTCCGTCCTCCGCTCGGATCTCCCCGAGGCCGGCCCGGCACGCCCTCGGGCGCGTCCGGGACCCCGGCGATCGGTCCCCTGAGCGTGTGTGCTCGGCGCGGTGCGCCGGCGGGCAGCGAGTCTACCAGCGGGGACGTCGCCACCGGGCGGCGCCATGCCGCGTCATCAGCGTCGGCGCGGCGCCGGCGCCGGCGGCTCGGGCACGTGGTCGGCGATCGACAGGTACCGGTAGGCGTACATCGCCGCGACGGAGACGTGGATCAGGTTCGTCACGATCACGAAGATCCACGCGCCGACGGTCGGATTCACGCCGAGGTCTCCGCCCGGCAACGCGGGGGCGGCGAGCAGCACCATGAGCGACGGCAGCACGTACAGGGTCGCGAGCGACAATCCACCCGTGCCGGGGATCCGCGCCGCGCGCCACGAACGTGACAGGGCGTCCGCGAGCCGACGATCCTCGGTGGCCGCGATCACCGGCGCGTACGTGAACGCCGTGATGCCGAGGACGAACGCGCCGATCTGGAGGAACAACCCGAACCCTGCGGCACCGCCGAGGAACGCCCCGATCAGCTGCGCCAGGAACAGCACGCTCACCGACGCGAGGCTCACCGCGACGGCCGCGCGGAGCGACCGGAGCGCGGGCACCCACACCCACCGGTCGACGCGGCCGTCGCGCAGCGACCGAACGGCCACCCCCGTCACGGCGGCGACGACGAGGGCTCGGAAGACGATCGTCACCGCGACGGCGACGATCGCGGCGCCGGGGAACGTGCGAGCCGCCACGCTCACGTCGCTCGCCGTGCCGACGGGCGGGAGCGCGAACGTGTGGGCGAGCAGCACGAAGGGCCCCTGATACCCGGCCGCGACCGCCCCGAGCCAGACGAGGGCGAGCACGACCGGGATCGCGATGACGACGCCAGGCGTCGACGCGACGACGGCGAGACCGCGGACGAAGGACGAGCGCATCGTCGGCATGCCGACGTCGACCGCGGGCCGCGGCGTGAGGAAGCCGCCGAACGCGCCGCCGCGTTCGGCCCGTGGCGCTCGGTCGCCCTGCCCGCGTCGACCGGCGCTCACGTCGTTCCGTCCTCGTCGATCGCGTCCTCGATCGGATCGCGCGGCATGGGTCGTCCGAGCGTCGGCGGACCGAGTCGCGCGGCGAGCGCCTTGCCCGCGAGCGTCACGACGAGCACCATCGGCACCGCGGCCACGGCCAGCGCCGTCGCGAAGTCGCCCGCGTCGAAGATCGTGGGCGACTCGATCCGGACCAGCGTTCCGGACGGGTCGTGCTCGAAGGCGACGAGCCCCGGCTCGGTTCCGCCGCGGACCGCGATCACGCGTCCGTCGGCCACGGCCAGCGAACGGACGAGCCCATCGGCGACGTCGGCGCTCCACACCAGGTCGCCGGTCGCCTGCTCGACCGCGAACAGCTCGCCACGCGCGGTCGGCACGACGACCGACGTTCCGACGGAGACGGGGGCGCTGCGGACGTTCGGGCGGCCGACGTTCAGCGCGTGGTCCCACCGGCGAGCGCCCGAGACGGGATCGAAGGCATAGACCTGCCCACCGACGTCGGCTGCGATCACGACGTCGTCGAGGACGATCGGTGGCGTGGCGGCCGTGATGTCGTTCATGCGAGCGATCCACCGCTCCTGCCCGTTCGCGGCGTCGATCGCGCGGACCGTCGCGTCGTCGGTCGCGACGTACGCCGTGGCGTCGCCGATCGCGGCGGGCGATCCGAAGAACGTCGCCGCCCCCGGCTCGTACCGCCACGCCTCGGAGCCGTCGGCCAGCGTGAGCCCGACGACGGCGAACGGGCCACCGTCCTCGCCGGGGGCCGACACGAGCGCCAGCTCGTCGGTCGCCGCGATCGCGGCATCGACGGAGCCACCCACGTCCTGCGTCCACCGGACGTCGCCCGACGATGCCTCGACGGCGCTGACGGAGCCCTCGTTCCCACCGACGAGGACCACCGACCCATCGGCCGTCGCCGTCACGCCGCTGCGGCTCGGGCTCGGCAGCTCGGTCCGCCAGACCTCGTCGCCGCCGTCGAGGGCGACGGCGACGAGCTCCACCGTGCGCGCATCGTCATCGTCGTCGTCGGCGACCGGCGACGCCGTCGGCGACGGCGTCGCCGACGTAGGAGCGTTCGGTCCGTACCCCTCGGGGAAGACGAGGATCGTCCCGTCGGGTCCGGCGGCGGTCGCCGGCTGGACGGCAGGCCCTCCAGCTCGGTCGATCGTCCACCGCTCGACGCCCGTGGCGGCATCGAGCGCGATGACGGTGTCGGGACCCACCGTCACGACGACGCCGTCGGCGGCCACCACGCCCGACAGTCCCTCAGCCCCCGTCGCGCCACCGAGCGGCTCGTCGAGCGTCCACGCCTCGGCGAACGGCGGCGACGGGCCGTCGGCAGCCACCCCCCGGTGGGCGGGTCCACCCTGGAACTGCGACCAACCCGTGGTCTGCGCGGCCGCTCCGACGGGAAGCAGCGAATAGAGTCCGATGGCGGCGGCGATCGCGCGGCGCGCGGCGACGCGCGACGGGGGGATCTGCAGGGACGCGGATGCGAGGCGCAAGGCCCGAATCCTATCGGCGCGAACGCTCGTTGCAGCGTCGGAGCGCTACGCCTCGGCGCAGCACGGCGCGAGGCGGATGAAGGTCGTGACGCTCGGTGGCGCCAGGTAGTCCATCGGATCGACGTAGGTGTCGACGACCCGGACGCCGACGTGGACGTGCGGGACCCCTTCGGCGGCGTGCCCGGTGCCGCTGGACGCGACGACCTGGCCGGCGCCGACGACGTCACCCGCCCGCACGCGCAGCGCCTCGACGAAGGACACGGTGGACCGCAGCCCGTCCCCGTGATCGATCGTGACGAACCGTCGACCACCGACCGGCCCGGCGAAGGTGACGGTGCCGTCGGCCGGCGCGACGACGTCGGTGCCGACGGGCGTCGCGATGTCGATGCCGCGATGACCCGATCCGAAGGGTGAGTCCGGCGGGTCGAACGCCTCGATCACCGGCCCGCTCACGGGCCACAGCCACGCGCCCGGCGACGGTGCGGCCACGGCCGGGTCCGGCACCGATGCGACGGCGAGGAACACGAGGGTCGTGACGAACCGCGCGATCGGATGTCGTGCCGACATGCGGTACACGCTGACGCACCCGCGCCGCCGACGCCGTGACGGGCGTCACGTCGAGGCGTCGGTCGTTCGGATCCGCGGCGGGCACACCGCCCGAGGGTCAGTCGACCTCGGTGAGCTGGTTCCGCAGGAGCCCGACGGCCTTCGTATGGATCTGGCAGACCCGCGACTCGGTCACGCCGAGGATGCCGCCGATCTCGGCGAGCGTCAGGCCCTCGAAGTAGTACAGCGTCACGACGATCTTCTCGCGTTCCGACAGGCCGTTGATCGCCGCCGCGAGGAGGCCACGCGTCTCCTGGGACTCCACACCTTGCGTCGGGTCGAGACCCTTGTCGGCGAGCGTATCGATCAGCGACACCTGCTCGCCGCGGTCCTGACCGACCGAGATCGTCTCGTCGAGCGCCAGCACCGACACGAACGAGACCTGGGTGATGACCTCGTGCAGCTCGGCGAGCGACACGCCGAGCCGCTCGGCGAGCTCCTTCTCGGTCGGTTGTCGCTTGAGCATCGCCTCGAGGTCGGCGAGCGCCTTCTCGATCTCGCGCTGCTTGAAGCGAACCGACCGCGGGACCCAGTCCATCGCCCGGAGCTCGTCGATGATCGCGCCCTTGATGCGCGGGATCGCGTACGTCTCGAACTTGTTGCCGCGGCCGGGTTCGAACTTGTTCAGCGCATCGATCAGCCCGAACATCCCGTAGCTCACGAGATCGGACTGGTCGACGCTCGACGGGAGGCCGGTCGCGACGCGGCTGGCGACGTACTTCACGAGGGGCGCGTAATGCAGGATCAGCCGCTCGCGCGCGTCGTCGTCGCCATCGCTCTTGAACGCGTGCCAGATCGCGCCGAGCGCGTCGTCGACCTGCGGCGGCACCGTGGCCGACAGCGTGACGGTCGCCGTGGCGGCGCGGCCGTCTCCGTTCGCCGCGTCGCGTCGCGTCGGGGTGGCCGTCGGCGTCTTCTTCGCTCCCACGCTCAGGCCCTCGGATGCGATCGCTCGTAGGCCTCGAACAGGCGCGACCGCGACACGTGGGTGTACCGCTGCGTCGTTCCGACGCTCGCGTGACCCAGCAGTTCCTGAACGGCGCGGATGTCCGCCCCCCCTTCGAGCAGGTGCGTCGCGAACGAGTGCCGGAGCGTGTGCGGCGTGGCGCGTCGACCCGGCAGGACGACCTCACCATACCGTTCCATCGAGCGCCGGACGTCGCGCTGGCCGAGCGGACGACCTCGACGGTTCAGGAACAGCGCGTCGGACGTCGGTTCGGCGGCGAGCACCGGGCGCCCCTCTCGGAGCCAGGCGGTGACCGCGTCGACGGCGTCGTCGGAGAGCGGCACGTCGCGTTCCTTGTCGCCCTTCCCGCGGACGATCACGCGTCCCCGGTCGAGGTCGACACGCTCGATCGTCAGGTCGGTGACCTCGGCGACCCGGAGCCCAGATCCGTACAGCAGCTCGAGGACCGCGGCGTCGCGCAGCGCGACCGCGCGCTCGTCGGCAGACGCGTCGTGGCCGAGACGGTCCCTGGGCGCCTCGACGAGGGCGGCGGCGTCGGCCCGACGCAGGACCGTGGGGAGCCGGTTCGTGACCTTCGGGCGACCGAGCAGCAGCGACGGATCGTCGTCTCGGCGCGCGTCGGCGACCGCCCACGAGAAGAAGGCACGGATCGCCGCGACGCGTCGCGCGACCGAGGCGCGGGCCGCTCCCAGGGCGTGCTGCTGCGCGAGGTACCGGCGGAGCTCCGGGTACGTCGTCGTCTGGAGGCCCGATCCGGCCCGGGCGAGGAACCGCCCGAGCTGGACGACGTCCCGCTCGTAGGCCGTCACGGTGTTCGCCGCGAGACGCCGCTCGAGGCGGAGGTGGTCGACGAAACCGGCGACGAGGCGCGCGTCGTGCGGGGGAAGCGGTTCCGGGGGTGCCACGGATCTCCTCTGGGGGTCGGACGGGAGCGCCGTAATCCTCGCAACCGCGGCGGCGACGTTCAACACCCGTCCGGGGGTCCCCCGCCGACGTCGCGTTCGGCTCCGTCGGGGCCCGGTCGGCGACGCGTGGGGGAGGTCGTGGGTCTCAGCCGGCGTCGGGCGTCGCCGACGCGACGGTGGCCGATCCCTCGTCCGAGGTGGGCGGCGCCACCCGGAACCTGCGCTCGAACCGGCCGCCGACCGAGCGGACCAGCCCCCGGAGCTCGAGGCCGGTCAGGAGCTCGATCGCCTCGGGGATCGACACGCGCAGCCGCCGGGCGACGTCGTCGGCGAGCGCCGGGATCTCGAGCGCGTCCCACGCCGCGAGCTCGGCCCCCTCGAGCGACGGAGCCGGCACCGTCGCGGGTCGGGCCGTGTGGAGGCCGAGCCCGTGCAGCACGTCCTCGGGTCCGCGAACGAGGGTCGCGCCGTCGCGGATCAGTTCGTGCGGCGTGAACGACAGCGGGCTCGTGATCGGCCCCGGCACCGCGTACACGTCTCGCCCGATGTCCAGGGCGTGATCGGCCGTGATGCGCGAGCCGCTGCGGTCGACCCCTTCGACGACCACCACGGCGGTCGCGATCGCGGCGATCAACCGGTTGCGCGCGGGGAAGTTCCGAGCGTGGGGCGCGACGCCCGGCGGATACTCCGCGACGACGGTTCCGGCGGCCTCGAGGATCCTCGACAGGAACCCGCGGCCCGCCCGGGGGTACGGGTGATCGATGCCGGCACCGAGCACCGCGATCGTGCGCCCGCCGACGGCGAGGGCCCCGACGTGCGCCGCCTCGTCGATGCCGCGCGCCGCGCCGCTCGTCACCGAGAGGCCCACGGCCGCGAGCCCCCGCGCGAGACCCGTCGCCACCTCGCGACCGAGCGCGGAACAGTGCCGCGAGCCGACGATCGCGACCGAAGGCGGCTGCGACGCCAGCGGTGTGCCGACGACGAAGATCCCCAGCGGCGGGTCGGGCAGGTCGAGCAGCCGGTCGACGTAGTCGGCATCGCCGGGGCCGGCGAACCGGGCGCCCGCCGCTTCGACCGCCGACGCGATCTCGTCACCGTCGACGTGGTCGAGCCGGTCGCGGTCCCCGGGCGTTCCGGCGCGACCGGCGGCGATCGCGCGGACGCTCGCCCGCGCCGAGCCCTCCCGCCAGGCGAGACGGTGAAGGTCGAGCGGCTTCGTGCCGCGCAACGCCGTGAGCCGCAACAGGTCCTCGCGGTCGGCGCCGACACCGAAGCCCGCCGGCCATCCCCGGGGCGCCGGGACGTCGTCGTTCGTCTCATCCGGCACGGGCTCGAGCCTCCTCGGGATCGTCGACGCCGTGGCGGTACGACAACGCCTCGGCGACGTGCGGTCGATCGACGCGGTCCACACCGGCGAGGTCCGCGATCGTCCGCGCGACCTTCAGCGCGCGATCGAACCCTCGTCCGGTGAGGTGCACGGCGTCGACGGCGTTGCCGAGCACGCGTTCGGCGTCGGCCGTCATCGGGAACCGGCGCCGCGCGATCGGGCCCGGCACGTCGGCGTTCGCGCCGACGCCGAGGGGTGCGAGGCGCGCGCGCTGCCGCTCGCGCGCCGCGACGACGCGTGTGCGTACGGCCTCGCTCGGCTCTCCCTCGCCGATACCGATCAGCTCCTGCTTCGTCAGGCGGGGGACGCGCAGGCGCAGGTCGACGCGGTCGAGCAACGGCCCGGACAGCCGCTGCCGGTAGCTCTCGACACGGTCGCCCCGACAGCGGCACGCCCGGCGCGGATCGTCGGCGTACCCACACGGGCATGGGTTCGCGGCGGCGACGAGCATGAACCGCGCCGGGAACGCCACCGAGCCGATCGCGCGCGTGACGACGACGCGCCCGTCCTCGAGCGGCTGCCGGAGTCCCTCGATGGCGTCGCGCCGGAACTCGGTGAACTCGTCGAGGAACAGCACGCCGTGGGTCGCGAGCGAGACTTCGCCGGGCCTCAGGTACGTCGCGCCGCCGCCCAGGAGCCCCGACGTGGACACGGAATGGTGCGGCGCCCGGAACGGGCGCCGGCGGAGCACCCCGCGCCCGTGCAACAGGCCCGCCACGGAGTGCAGCTGGGACGCCTCGAGCGCCTCGTCGCGCGTCATGTCGGGCAGGATCGAGGGCAGCCGGCGGGCGAGCATGGTCTTGCCGGCGCCGGGCGGCCCGAGCAGGAGGAGGTTGTGGCCTCCCGCCGCCGCGACCTCGAGCGCCCGACGCGCCTGCAGCTGGCCGCGCACGTCACGCAGGTCGACCTCGTCGTCGAGGCGATCCGTCGATGCGGCGCTCGCCGGTGGCGCCGGCGTCCACGTCCCGCGCAGGTAGGCGACCACGTCGCCGAGCGTCGGCGCGGCGATCACGTCGAGGCCCTCGACCTGCGACGCCTCGACGCCGTTCGCGGCCGGCACGACGACGCGTCGCACGTCGGCCCGGGCGGCGGCGATCGCGACCGAGAGGACGCCGGGCGTCGCGACGAGCTCGCCCTTCAGCGAGAGCTCACCCGTGAACACGACGTCGTCGACGGCGCGCGCCGGCACCTGCGATGTCGCCACGAGCACGCTCATCGCGATCGGCAGGTCGAGTCCGGGACCGTCCTTCCGGAGGTTCGCCGGCGCGAGGTTGACGACGACGCGGCGCAGCGGCCACTCGAGGCCGGCGTGCTCCACCGCCGGACGGATCCTGTCGCGAGCGTCGTTCACCGCCGCGCCCGGCAGCCCGGTGATCGTCAGCGACGGGAGGCCGCGGCCGACGTGCGCCTCGACGACGATGCGGTGGCCGCCGACGCCGAGCAACGAGACCGCCGTGACGCGTCCGTACATGGCGCCGGACCGTAGCGACGGGGACCGACACCGCGAGCCGCGCCACGGCCCGCTGTTAGCATCGCGCGCCGTGGCGACCGACGACGCGTTCTCGGATCCGGCGCTCGTCGACTTCCGCGATCCGCACGCACGTTCGGCGCTGGAAGAGCTCGGGCGCTCGACGTGGGACGAAGCGCTCGACTGGCTCTACGGTGAGGCGTTCCGGCGGCCGATCGCCGGGGCGACGTATCCGGAGGCTCGGCGCACGTACTTCGGACCGACGTCGCAGCCCTCGACGGCGCCACGCCACGGTACGCCGTGGCACGACGTGCTCGCGACGTTCCGCGAACGGATCGCACCGAACACCTACAACGCGCAGCATCCCGGCTCGTTCAGCTACTTCACGCCGCCGCCGCTCCCGACCTCGATCGCGGGCGAGGTGTTGTCGCAGTGGCTCCAGCAGGGCGTCGACGTCTGGCACGCGGGCCCGGTCGGCGCCTTCGTCGAGGAAGAGGTCGTCGCGTGGCTGCGGGAGCTCGTGGGCATGCCCGAGGGGTCGTGGGGCGTCCTCACGTCGGGCGGCGTGATGGCGAACGTGATGGCCCTCACGGTCGCCCGCGACATCCACCTCACGGCCCTCCGCCAGCTCGCCACACCTCCGCGCGGGCGCGACCTCGAGGGCGTCCGGGTGTACGCGAGCGACCAGGCGCACTTCTCGATCGCCCGCGGGCTCGACGTCCTCGGGTTCCCGCCCGAGACGCTCCGGATCGTGCCGAGCGACGAGCGGTTCCGGCTGCACGCAGCACCGATCGCCTCGGCGGTGGCCGACGATCGCGCCGCCGGGTTGACGCCGCTGTGCATCGCGGCCGTCGCCGGCACCACGAACACCGGCTCCGTCGACCTCGTCCCCGAGCTCGCGGAGCTCGCCCGCCGCGAAGGCATGTGGCTCCATGTGGATGCCGCGTACGGTGGCGCGGCACGACTCTCGGCGCGCGACGCCACGCGCGTGCCCGGCCTCGAGCTCGCGGACTCCGTCACCGTCGATCCGCACAAGTGGTTCTTCCAGGCCTACGACATCGGCGCGCTCGTCGTGCGGCGCCACGACGACCTCCTGCGGACGTTCCACCGCTCCCCCGAGTACTACGCGTCGGCACGTCCGGACGACGAGCCGCTCGACTGGTACCGCTACTCGTTCGAAGGGACGAGGCGGTTCCGCGCGCTGAAGCTGTGGACGAGCTGGCTGCATCTCGGCACGACGGGCCTCGGCGCGCTGGTCGAGCGGAACGACGACCTCGCCGCGTACCTCGCGAGCCGTCTGCGCGAGGCTCCCGATCTCGAGCTCACGCCCGATCCACCGGAGCTGTCGGTCGTGTGCTTCCGGCACGTGCCGGAAGCGCTCGCCGACGACGTCGAGCGCCTCGACCGCTACCAGCTCGTCCTGCAGCGCGCGATCGAGGTCGACGGGGCCGCCTGGGTGAGCGTGACGACCCTCCGGGGCCGGAGGTGGCTCCGCGCCGGCGTCGTGAACTACCTGTCGACCGAGGCCGACGTCGACGCGCTGATCGACGCCGTCGACCGGCTGTCGCCCGACGCGATCGCGATCGTCGGCGACGCTCAGAACGCGTCTTCGTAGACGCTGACGATCGCGTCGCCGCCTCGCAGCGTGACGCTCGCGACGTCGAAACGGACCGCTCCCGGTCGCACGTCCGTCGCGATCAGGAACGCCTGCGCGACGCTCCGGAGCTTCGCCTGTTTGCGCGCATCGACGGCCTGCCAGGGTTCACCGAACCGGCGACCCCGGCGCGTCTTCACCTCACAGATCGCCACGACGCCGTCGCGGACGACGACGAGGTCGAGCTCGCCGACGCGGCACCGCCAGTTGCGCGCGACGACGCGGTACCCGCGACGGACGTACGCGAGCTCGGCGGCGCGTTCGCCGACGCTGCCGGTCACGAGCCGGTCGGTCGGAACCGATGTGGACGACATCGCCCGAAGGTAGCGATGACCGCCGACACGGCGGCACCTCGGACGGGCGCCGCTAGACGGACGGGCTGTCGGGGATCGCGTTCTCGTCGCGCCGGAGCTCTTCCACGTTCACGTCGCGGCGGGTCATCACGCGGACGTTCGAGACGAACCGAGCCGGCCGGAACATGTCCCACACCCACGCGTCGGCCAGCTCGACCTCGAGCCAGCCGTCGGCGCTCGGTCGCACATCGACCGTGTTCGCGAGGTAGAAGCGCCGTTCGGTCTCGATCACGTACGTGAACATCGGAAGGACGTCCCGGTACTCCCGGTACAGCTCGAGCTCTCGTTCCTCTTCGAACCGCTCGATGTCGTCGTCCATCACGCCCCCCATGCTCTCATGCCCGCCCCGAACGGCCCGTCGTCGTCGTCGGCGAGCCCGGCGGCCCGCTCGGCCGCCACGATGGCGTCGTCGGCGGCGCCGGGCGAGGGATCCGCTCCGAGGGCGCTCCGCGAGAACCCCGGCAGGGCAGCCTGTCCGACGCCCGAGAACGACAGGCGATGGACCGGCGACGGCCCGAGCTCGTCGAGCGCCGCCCAGTGCGCCGACGTGCCGTACCCCTTGTTCTCGGCGAACCCGTACGAGGGGTACCGCTTGTGCAGACGTCGCATCTCGCGGTCGCGCGTGACCTTCGCCACGATCGAGGCGGCCGCGATGCTCGCGGCCACGGCGTCGCCCTTCTTCACGCCGAGCGACGGACACGGCATGCCGCGGACCGGGAAGCCGTCGGTGAGGACGTAATCGGGGCAGGGGTCGAGCGCCTTCACGCACCGTCGCAGCAGCGCGAGGTTGGAGCGGTGCAACCCGCGGGCGTCGAGGACGGCGGGCTCGATCCGTCGGACGATCCAGGCGCCCGCCGCGACGATCCGCTCGTACGCCCGCTCGCGCTGCGCGGGCGTGAGCTGCTTCGAGTCACGGATGCCGTCGAGGTCGAAGTCGTCCGGCAGGATCACCGCGGCCGCGACGAGCGGTCCGGCGAGGGCGCCACGCCCGACCTCGTCGACGCCCGCGACGTGCGAGAACCCCTGCGCGCGGAGCGCCCGCTCGTACCGCGCGAGATCGACCGTCAGATCCATCCCCAGCGGGAAGGCGGCCAGACACGGACGAACGCGACGCCGATCACGCGGTCCTCGGGCACGAGACCGACGCCCGTGGGCGGTTCGAACCTCGAGTCACCGGAGACGAGCCGGTTGTCCCCCATCACGAAGAGCATGCCATCGGGGATCGTCCGAGGGGAGAAGCTGCGGGTGTCGGGCCGCGCGTCGAGGTAGGGCTCGCGCAGGCGCTCGCCGTTCACGACGACGTTGCCGCGTCGGATCTCGACCACGTCGCCGGGCAGTCCGACCACGCGCTTGATGAAGTCCTCGTCCTCGGGCTGCGCGACGCCCACGCCCTCGGCCAACCAACGCAACGCGTCGCGCACGAAGCCGTCGTCGGCATGCGGTTCGGGGTCGGGATCGGCGAAGACGATCACGTCGCCGCGCGAGACGTCGCCGAGGCGGACGCAGATGCGGCACACGAGGACACGGTCGCCGCGGACGAGCGTCGGCTCCATCGACGGCGACGGGATGTAGAACGCCTGGATCAGGAACGACTTGATGACGATCGCGATCAGCAACGCGATCGCGATGAGCACCGGAAGCTCGCGCCAGAACCCCTTGCCGGAGCGCTCGCCGCCGTGCGTGGCCGCGTCGGGCCGGTCGGCGGTCAGGGTCGGCGGGGCGCCCTCGCGCCGGTCCGACACCCGATCAGGCCTTCGTCGGCTCCTCGTCGGCGTCCGAAGCCTGGGTGGCCTCCGCCGCCGGCGTCGCCGTCTCGTCGTCGTCGGCTGCCGGGCCGTCGCCCTCGGAGCCTTCCGCAGCCTCGGTCGCGTCTGCCTCGGTCGCGTCTGCCTCGGTCGCGTCCGCCTCGGTCGCGTCGGCCGCGTCGTCGTCCTCGGCATCGGCGTCGGCGTCGGTCGATGCCGCGAACCCCTCGGCGCGCGCGGCCTCCTGCGCGGCGATCTTCTCCTCGTCGACCCGGCGCTCGCGGATGCGCGCCTTCTTCCCGCGGAGCTCCCGGAGGTAGTACAGCTTCGCGCGGCGAACCTGGCCCCGCTGCACGACCTCGAGCTTCGCGATCGACGGGGAATGCACCGGGAACGTCCGCTCGACGCCGACGCCGAACGAGATCTTGCGCACGGTGAAGGTCTCGCGGACGCCGCCGCCCTGGCGCCGGATCACGACACCCTGGAAGACCTGCACCCGCTCCCGGTTGCCTTCCACGACGCGCACGTGCACCTTGACGGTGTCACCGGGGCGGAAGACCGGAACGTCGGAGCGCAGGAACGACCGTTCGATCAGCTGCGTCTCGTTCATGGCAACGGTGACGCAGTGTACCAGTGGTCCTCCGTCCGCCCGGCAGGCGCAACGCCACGACCTGCGGGATCAGTCGTCAGGCGACAGGTCCGGGCGGTTCCGGCGGGTCTTCGCGATCGCCGCCTCGCGTCGCCACCGCTCGATCGCGCCGTGGTCGCCGGATCGGAGCACCGACGGCACCTCCATGTCTCGGAACACCGGCGGGCGCGTGTACTGCGGGTGGTCGAGGAGGTGCGGGTCGGAGAACGAGTCGCGCCCGTGGCTCTCCTCGTTGCCGATCACCCCCGGAAGCAGCCGAGACACCGCCTCGATCACGATCAGCGCCGGAAGCTCCCCGCCGGACACGACGAAGTTCCCGATCGAGAGCTCTTCGGCGGGAAGCCCTTCGATCACCCGCTCGTCGATGCCTTCGTACCGACCGCAGAGCAGGGTCAGGTGCGGCTCACCGGCGAGCTCCTCCACGAGCGGCTGGTCGAGGGCGCGGCCGGCCGGGCTCATCGCGACGACGCGCCCGCGGTCGGGATCGAGCGACTCGACGGCGGCGAACAGGGGCTCGGGCTTCATGACCATCCCGGGCCCGCCTCCGTACGCCTCGTCGTCGACGGATCGGTGCCGGTCGGTGGCCCAATCGCGGAGGTCGTGGACCCGCACGTCGATGAAGCCGGCCGCGATCGCTCTCCCGAGGAGACTCTCCCGCAGCGGCGCGTCGACGAGCGCGGGGAAGATCGTGAACACGTCGATCCGCACGGCCGCGAGGCTACCTCGACCGGTCGGTCGCCATGGCGTGAGGCCCCGGGCCGTGAGAGCATCCGCGCGCGCCGCGGCGGTCGCGGTCGCCTTCCGGGGAGCGGGCTCGTGGGTGAGATCCTCGTCGCCGTCGCCGCCGTCACGGCGCTCGTCGTCGTCGGCGGCGGCCTCGTCGCGCGCCGGGACCGGGCCCTTCGCTCGGTGGTCGTCGACGAGGTGCTCCGCCGCCCGCCCGCGGGAGGGCTCGACGCGTGGTCCGCCGTCTCGACGGCCGTCCGGGCACCGTCGGCGCCGGCCGTCGACGTCTGGTCCGCGATCGAGCGCCACGCCGATGTCGCGGGGTTCCGACCGAGGCTCGCCGACGACGTGGAGGTGAAGTCGTTCCGCATGCGGTGGGGCAACGATTACGCGATCGCGTACAACCCGCGCGACTTCACGCACTACACGCTCGAGCCGTGGGAAGCCGCGCTCCTTCCGCTGATGGATGGGTCGCGGACCGTCGCCGAGCTCGTCGTCGAGCGGCTCGACGCGTCGGGATCGATCGACGCCGACGGCGTGACCGAGCTGGTGCACGGCCTCCGGACGTACCGGTTCTTCGATCCGCCGTCTCCGGATGTCGACACCGCGCTGTCGACCGCGCTCGAGCGGACGAACGGCGTCGTCGACGGCGCTCGGCGCGCGCTGCGGAACCTGCGCGTGGAGTGGACCGGGGCGGACCGCGCCGCGAGGACGGCCTACGCTCACGGTCTCCGGCTGCTGTTCACGTGGCCCGCCGCGATCGTCGCCGTGATCGTGGCCGCCAGCGGCCTGCTCGCGTTCATCCGCGTCGTGTCGTGGGGCCGATTCGGGATCGAGCGGTCGGCCGCGGTGTCCGAGGCTGCGATCCTGATCGGTCTCGGCGCCCTGCTCACGTTCGCGCACGAGCTCGGCCATGCGCTCGTGATCACGCACCACGGTCGCCGCATCGGCAGCGCGGGCTTCATGCTCTATTTCGGCTCACCGGCGTTCTTCGTCGACGCCTCCGACAGCTTGATGCTCGATCGCGGGCCACGGATGCGGCAGTCGGCGATGGGGCCGTTCTTCGAACTCGTCCTCGCGGGGATCGCCGGGCTCGTCCTGTTCACGGTGCCCGACATCGCGGGCGCGTCGTTGCTCTACCGCTTCGCGCTCGTGAACTACTTCGTCATCGTGATGAACCTGGTCCCGCTGCTCGAGCTCGACGGGTACTGGCTGCTGTCGGACGCGATCCAGGTGCCGGATCTGCGGCAACGTTCGCTGCGCTTCACGCGACACGATCTCTGGCACAAGCTGCGTCGACGCGAGCGCTTCTCCCTGCAGGAGATCGGTCTCGGCGCGTACGGCATCATCGGCGTGCTCTTCACGATCTTCTCCCTCGCCACGGCCGCGCTGTTCTGGCAGATCACGTTCGGCGGCGTCGTCGCGGAACTGTGGTCCCGTGGGGCCGCGACCCGGCTGCTGCTCGTGGTCTTCGTGCTGCTGTTCGCAGGCCCGGCGATCCGCGGCGCGATCACACTGGTGCGCGCCATCGCGCGCCGCGTGGGGGCGATCGCTCGGCGTGTGCGGTTCCGGTTCGAGACGACGTGGCGGGTGGAAGCCGCCGCGATGATCGACGACCTGCCGGCGTTCGCGGACCTCCCCGTCGACTCGCTGAACGACCTGGCGGGACGCGTCGAGCTGCGCGCCGTTCGTGGCGGTGAGCCGGTGTTCCGACAGGGCGACCGTGCCGACGCCTTCTACGTCGTTCGCCGAGGGTTGATCCACATCGAGCAGGAGCATCCCGACACCGGCGACGTGCAGATCCTCGCCACGCTCGGACGCGGCGAATCCTTCGGCGAACTCGGTCTCCTGCACGCCGCTCCACGTGCGGCCACCGCGCGCGCGGTCGACGATTCGGAGCTCTTCGTCGTCGGCAAAGGTCCGTTCGACCGGCTGCTCGCGGCGGAGATCGACGCGCCGACGTTCGCGCCGACCCTGCAATCGCTCGCCGATCTCCGGCAGCTGCCCGCGTTCGCGCACCTCGGGACGGAGCCGCTCGCGGAGCTGCTCGCCCACGGAGGATGGATCACGGCGGCGCCGGGCGAGGAGCTCGTGCGACAGGGCGATCCGGGCGATGCCTTCTTCGTGATCGCCGACGGTCAGGGCGACGTGATCCGCGACGGCACGGCGGTCGCGCACCTCGCGCCGGGCGACCATTTCGGGGAGCTCGCGCTGATCGACGACGCGCCGCGAGCGGCCACCGTCGTGGCGACGACCTCGATGCGGGCGTTCCGCCTGGAGCGCGACGGTTTCGAGCGGGTCGTCGCCGACGCCTTCGACCGCGGGGTGCTCCGCCCGAGCACCGCACGGACCTGGGAACACTGACCCAACGGAAGGAGCGGCGAGTGGATTGCTGGCACTGCAGACGCGCGGCGGTCGCGACCTGTCGGTTCTGCGGACGAGCGGTATGCGAGAACCACGCCTCGACGAAGCCGTTCGTGCTCGAGCTGTTCCGCGGCGCAACGTCGACGAAGGCGCTCGTCGTCGAGGACGCGATCCACTGCGGCACCTGCACGCCGCGTCCGGACCCGATCGATCTTCCCGAGCTCGACACGTGAAACGTGACGCGCGTCACACCCACGACGGGACCGGCGTCACGCCGGAGGCGGTGACGAACGACACGCGGATCCGTTGACGTCCGGCACCGCGCGCGGCGTTCGCTCGTGCGAGGATGCCGAGGTCCGGTCCTTCCGAGGGTGAAGAGGTGGAGCCCGGGGACGGGGATGGAGGTCGAGCGATGACGGAGCGCAAGAAGATCGAGCCGAAGGCCCCCGAGGCCGCCGAGTCGAAGGACCAGGAGAAGAACGCCGCGCGCGTCGAGAAGAAGAACTCCCTCCGCCGGAAGGTCACCGGCCGGGTGAGCGCGCGGCGCAAAGCCACCGGCTAGATCCTCGAGACGCCAGCTCCATCCGGAAGGCCGGGTCGCGAGACCCGGCCTTCCGTGCGTCGGGAGCCGGATAGCGCGGGGACAGGGGACGCCCTACGCTACGCCGCGTGCGACAGCTCGCCCCCGTGCCGGCCGCAGGCGTATGGACCGCCATGGCCGCGACGCCGTTCTTCCGCGACGTCGCCCCCGCGCGGGTGGAAGCGTTCGCGGCCGGCGGCACGATCCGCCGGTACCGTCGCGGGACCTACGTCTGCCACCAGGACGATCCATCGAGCGAGATCTTCTTCCTCGTCGGCGGGAAGCTCGAGATCAGCACCGTGGCGCCGACCGGCACGCGGGTGTTCCACGCCGCGATCGACGAACCGGCGTTCGTCGGCGAGCTGGGCATCCTCGGCGGGACCACGAGGACGGCGACGGCCCTCGCGGTGCGCGACGCCGACGTCTGGGCGGCGCCGGGAGGGTCGTTCCTCGACGCGATCGCGTCCGAGCCCATGGCCGCCCGGGCGGCGCTGCGGGCCCTCGCCCGCCAGGTGCAGGCGCACCAGGCGCTCGTCGACGACCTGTTGTTCCTCGACCTGAAGGGCCGGGTCGCGAAGCGGCTCCTCCAGATGGTCACCCCGGATCTCGACCGGCTCCCCGACGACGGCGTCATGGTGCCGGAGGTGACGCAGGCAGATCTCGCCAGCCTCTGCGGCGGCAGCCGGGAGAACGTCACGCGGATCCTGAAGGAGTTCGAGCGACGGGGGCTGGTCCGCCGCGACGGACACCGGTACGTGCTGCGGAAGGTCGCCGCGCTCGCGAAGCTCGCCGGATCGTAGGCCGTCGCGACCCCCGGGCTCGTTCACCCCTCGTCGTCGGGACCCGTCAGGCCGGGCACGTCGCGCACGACGATCCGGTGCGCCGCCAGGTCGACCTGGACGACCACGTCGGCGATCGCCGGCACGAACGTCTCATGACCACCGTCGTCCACGGCGACCCAGAGGTCGTTCGCGGGGTTGGCGACGACGTCGTCGATGCGACCCAGATCTCGACCCGACTCCGTCACGACGTTGGCGCCCTGCAGCTGATGGGGCCAGTACTCGCCCTCCGGCAGCGGCGGCAACCACGACAGAGGCACCACGAACGTGCGACCGCGGAGCGTCTCGGCGGCGTTCCGGTCCTCGACGCCGTCGAAGCGGACGAAGAGCCGACCGCCGCCGCCCCGGGCGGTCGCGATCGTGAACTCCGTTCCGTCCTCGTCGATGACGACGGCGCCGACGGACCACCGGTCGGGGTTGTCGGACCGTGTCTGGATCGCGACCTCGCCGCGGATCCCGTGAGCCTTCGTCGCGATGCCGACGACGACGGTCGGCTCGTCCACCTCAGTCGTCGAAGTCGACGGCGGCGTGCGAGCCCTGCCGCATCGCGGACGCCCTGACGACGGTACGGATCGCCTTCGCCGTGCGACCGCCGCGCCCGATCACCTTGCCGAGCTCTCCGTCGGCGACGCGCACCCGCAGCAGGACGCCACGATCGTCCCGGCTCTCGGTGACCACGACCTGATCGGGCTCGTCGACGAGCTCCCTGCACAGGAACTCGACGAGGTCCCGCACGGGTTCAGTCCTCGCCGGCCTCGGCGGCGCCGTCGGCCGTCTGCTCAGCCGCGCCGGGCTCGGCCTCGCTCGGCGAGGCGGGCTGCTCCCCCGGCTCGTCGGTCGGCACCACGTCGTCGGAGCCCTCGGGGGTCGTCGGCTCGCCGGGCGCCTGCGTGGAGGCGGACCCGGCGGCCTTGGCCTGCGCCTTCTTCGAAAGCCTCACCTTCTCGGTGCGCTCTTTCGCGGGCTTCAGGCCCTTCAGGGCCGACGGGCGTTCGGAGACGAAGCGCTCCCAGATGCCCACCTTGCTCATGAGGTTCCGCACCTGACCCGAGGGCTGGGCGCCCACGCGGAGCCAATGCAGCGCGCGCTCCTCGTCGATCTCGATCAGCGACGGGTCGTTCAGCGGGTGGTACTTGCCGATCGCTTCGATGAACCGGCCGTCGCGGGGTGCCCGCTGGTCGGCCACCACCACGCGGTAGAAGGGCCGCTTGTTCGAGCCCATCCGCCGGAGCCGGATCCTGGTCGCCATCTGTTCGCGCTCCTACTTCCGCTTCTTCTTCCGCTTGGGGGCGGTGCCGGCGCCGGCGCCGACCGCCATCCCGGGCATCTGCGCGCCGATGCGGCGGCCCATCGGACCTCCCATCATCGACCGCATCATCCTGCGGGCGCCCTCGAAGTCCTTCAAGAGGGTGTTGACGTCGGCGGTCGTGACCCCCGATCCGTTCGCGATCCGCAGGCGCCGGGACCCGGAGATGATACCGGGTTCGCGCCGCTCGTCCGGCGTCATGCTGAGGATCATCGCCTCGGCCTTCCGCAGCTCGCCCTCGTCGACGGCCTCGGAGAGCTCCTTGGCCGCGCTCCGTCCTCCGGGAACGCCGGGCAACATCTTCAGCAGGTCGCCCATCGGACCGAGCTTCCGCATCTCACGGAGCTGGTTCAGGAAGTCCTCGAGCGTGAACCGCCCGGTCATCAGCGACTCGGCGGCCTGCTGCGCCTTCTCCTGGTCGACCGTCTCCTGCGCCTTCTCGATCAGCGTGAGGACGTCGCCCATGCCGAGGATCCGGCTCGCCAGGCGGTCGGGGTAGAACGGCTCGAGGTCGTCGACCTTCTCTCCGGTGCCCACGAAGTAGACGGGGCGTCCGGTCACGTGGGTCATGGACAGGGCGGCGCCACCGCGGGCGTCGCCGTCGAGCTTCGTGAGGATGAAGCCGGTCGTGTCGACCTCCTGCATGAACGCGCGGGCCTGCACCACGGCGTCCTGACCGGTCATCGCGTCGCACGCCATCAGCACGTGCTGGGGACGCGTCACGTCCTTGATCTTGCGCGCCTGCTTCATCATCTCGGGGTCGACGTGCAGGCGGCCCGCGGTGTCGACGATGACGACGTCGGCGCCCGACCGCCGCGCCTCCTTCACGCCGTTCTTCGCGACCTTGACCGGATCGCGCCCCTCGGACCACACCGGCACCCCGACCTCGCGGCCGAGCGTGCGGAGCTGCTCGACCGCGGCGGGGCGCTCGAGGTCGGCGGCGATCAGCAGCGGCCGGCGGCCCTTCCCCTTCAGGTGCTTCGCCAGCTTGGCGCACGCCGTCGTCTTGCCCGATCCCTGGACGCCGGCCATCACGATCACGGCGGGGTCCGCGCTCGGCACCGTGAACGGCCGGTGCTCGCCTCCGAGCGTGACGGTCAACTCCTCGTCGACCACCTTCACGACCTGCTGGGCCGGCGTGAGGCTCTTCAGCACCTCTTCGGAGAGCGCGCGGGCGCGCACCCGCTCGACGAGGTCGTCGGCGACCTCGACGGCGACGTCGGCCTCGAGCAGGGCCGTGCGGATGTCGCCGAGGGCGCTGTCCACCTGCTTGGGGTGGAGCTTCCCCTTCGACCGGAGCTTCTTGAACACGCCGTCAAGGCGATCGGTGAGCGCGTCGAACATATGCGGGAGAGGTGGTCGGCCGCGCGCCGCCCCGTCGATCGGGACGACGACGGGGCGATCGACCCACCTATCCTATCGGCCGGCCGGGACGACCGCCGTTGGGGGACGGATGACGTCACGCGAGCTGCACGAGACCCGCCGGCGCGAGCTCGGCCTCGTGGGCTTGCGCACCCTGCTCGTCGCCTACGCGTGCGCGCAGGTGTGGGCGGCGCTCCGCGACACCGACGAGCCGAGCTACGTCACGCCGCTCGCCGTCACCATCGCGATCGGACTCGCGGTCGGGAACGTCGCCATCGCGAGCGGCGCGCTGCGATCGCAGCGGCTCGACCACCTCCGCGCGATCGGCGCCGCGGCCTTCCTCCTCGACGGCGTCGTGATCCTCGGCCTCCTGTGGACGACGACGGCGTCTCCGTCGGATCCCGTCTGGGTGATCGGCTTCCTCCTGCCGCTCGAAGGCGCCGCTCGGTACGGTCTCGTGGGTGCGCTCCTCGGCGCCGCCGCTTTCGGCGGCTCCGAGAGCCTCCGGGAGCAGTACCTGCCG
Source organism: Actinomycetota bacterium (assembly GCA_035463115.1). GTDB lineage: Bacteria > Actinomycetota > UBA4738 > UBA4738 > HRBIN12 > BPGL01. Next base: position 31,675 of record DATHTO010000100.1, read on the forward strand.
GCGCGGTTCCCGCCCTACGCGTTCGACGTCTCGGCCCTCACGTATCGCGTCGGGATGGCGTTCGTGGTCGCCGTCGTCGCCGGAGGGTTCGCCCGGTCGCTCCGGCGGGAGACCCGCCGCGCGAACGAGCGCGCCGACGAGGCGGAACGCCTCGCTCGTCGAGAGGCGGACGCCCGGGCGCGGCTCGAGGAGCTCGACGTGATGAAGACCGACTTCATCGCGATCACGAGCCACGAGCTCCGGACGCCGCTGTCGTCGATCCGAGGCTTCGTCGACACGCTCCGCCGACGACGCCACTCGCTTCCCGACGAGCAGGTCGACGAGTTCCTCGCGATCGTCCAGCTGCAGGGCGAACGACTGGCTCGGCTCGTCGAGGACCTCCTCACCGTCTCGCGGCTCGAGGCCGGCGTGCTGACGCTCTCGCCGGGAACGGTCGACGTGGGCGCGCTGCTGCACGACGTCGTTCGTAGCCTCGGCGACGACGCGAAGCGGATCGACTGGCACGCCGCGCCCGACATCGCGCCGATCGTCGTCGACGGGCAACGGTTGTCGCAGGTGCTCACGAACCTGCTCACGAACGCGCTGAAGTTCTCGCCGGCGACCAGACGGATCATCGTTCGCGCCGATCCCACGCCCGCCGGCGGCGTCACGCTCTCGGTGACCGACCACGGCGGGGGCATCCCACCCGACCAGATCGACCGCATCTTCGAGCGCTTCCACCAAGCGCAGCACGTCCAGCGCCGCGAGGCCGAAGGCGTCGGGCTCGGCCTCTACATCACGAAGGAGCTCGTGGAGAAGATGGACGGCGACGTCCGGGTGACGTCGGTCGTCGGCGAAGGGTCCACGTTCCGGGTCACCCTTCCGGCGGCGCCGTCGGATGCGCCAGCGCGGCCCGAACCGTCTCCAGCAGCTCGACCGGGCTGAAGGGTTTCGTGACGTAGCCGTCGGCGCCGAGCGCGAGCGCGTCGGCCTTGCCCTCCTCGCCCGTCGCGGTCACGACGATCACGTGCACGTCCCGCGTGTCGACGTCGTCCCGGATCGCGCGGAGGACCTGCGGGCCGTCGAGGCCGGGGATGTGGAGATCGAGGAAGACGAGATCCGGTCGGTCGCTGCGGATCCGCTCGAGGGCGGTGCCCCCGTCGCCGGCCTCGTCGATCGTGTACCCCTGCCCGTCGAGCACGAGTCGCATCGCTTCCCGCATCGTGGGGTGGTCCTCGACGATCAGGATCCGCGCCGCCATCGGGCCTCCTCAGGCCAACAGCCGATCGGCGAACGCGTGGGGCTCGAACGGGCGCAGATCGTCGGGGCCCTCGCCGACGCCGACGAAGCGCACAGGCACGCCGAGCTCCTCGCGGACCGCGAGCACGACACCACCGCGCGCGGAGCCGTCGGTCTTCGTGAGCACCACGCCGGTCACGTCGACCGCATCGGTGAACGCGCGCGCCTGGGCGATCCCGTTCTGACCGGTCTGCGCGTCGAGCACGAGCAACGTCTCGTCGACGGTTCCGCCCGCCTTCTCGATCACGCGCTTCACCTTGCCGAGCTCGTCCATCAACGGCTGCTTCGTGTGGAGGCGGCCCGCGGTGTCGACGATGAGCACGTCGGAACCCCGCGCCGACGCCGCCTTCACGGCGTCGAAGGCCACCGCGCCGGGATCGGCGCCGCGCTGCTGCGAGACGAGGTGCGCGTCGGCGCGCTCGGCCCAGACCTCGAGCTGCTCGCCGGCCGCGGCACGGAACGTGTCGGACGCCGCGAGGCTCACCTTCTGGCCCCCCGACGACAGCTGCCGCGCGAGCTTGCCGATCGTCGTCGTCTTGCCGGAACCGTTCACGCCGACGACGAGCACGACACCGAGCCGGTCGCGTGGGAGCTCGAGGGCCTCGGCCGTACCGAGGATCGCGAGGACCTCCTGCCGGACGAGCTCGACCGGGTCATCGCCCGCGGCGTAGCGGGCACGCACGCGCGCCACGAGGTCGCGCGCACCGGTCGGACCGACGTCGGCCTTCAGCAGGAGATCCTCGAGGGCGCGCCAGACGTCGCCGTCGGCACGGGTGAAGAGCGAGCGGAGCTTCGCGCCGAGGCCCTCACCGCGGAACGCCCCTCCCGCGGGCGGCGCTTCGCGACGCTCGGCGGCCGGGGCGGTGGCGACGACGTCGCGTTCGATCGGAGGGCGCTCCGCCGCTGGAGGCCGAGCGCGACCCGGCGCGGGCCGTTCGGACGGACGCGTCGCGGTCGATGCGCGGCGCGTCGCGTCGCGGCGACCGCGGAGCGTCACGAACCCCACGACCGCCGCGAGGACGAGGACGACGGCGATCGCGACGACTGCTTCCATCGGCGATCGAGGCTAGCCGACGGGTTCGCCCTGCGGCACCTCGCCGACCGGTTCGCTCCGCGGTCCCTCGCCGATCGGCTCGCCGGGCGGGACCTCAGCCTCGACGACCGACAGCACCGGCTCGTCGTCGGCGGAGGTCTGCGGAGCGAAGGCGGCGACGGCGCGCTCGCGCGCTGCTTCGCGATGCGCGTCCTCGGCGGCGACGCTGTTCGGCTGCTCGAGACGCTGCGCGACGACCTTCGTGGTGCCGTCGTTGTTCAGCGAGATGCCGTACATCATCCCGGCGATCTCCATCGTGCGCTTCTGGTGGGTCACGACCAGGACCTGCGCGCGCTCGGCGAACCCTTCGACGAGGCGCAGGAAGCGATGCAGGTTCACGTCGTCGAGCGCCGGTTCGACCTCGTCCATCAGGTAGAACGGGGACGGCCGCGCCGTGAAGATCGCGAACAGGAACGCCATCGCGGTCAGCGACCGTTCACCGCCGGACAGCAGCGAGATGCGTTTCACGCGCTTCCGTCCCGGACTCGCCTCGATCTCGATCCCCGAGGCGAGCGGGTTCGCGGGATCGGTGAGCACGAGCCGTCCCTCACCGCCGGGGAACAGCTCGGCGATCAGGCGCTCGAACTGGATCGCGACGTCACGGTAGGCCGTCGTGAAGCTCTCGGTGATCTCGTGCTCGACCTTCGCGATCACCTCGAGCAGATCGCGCCGTGCCTTCTTCACGTCGTCGAGCTCACGCTGCATGAAGTCGTGCCGCTCCTGCAGCGCCTCGAACTCCCCGGTGGCGAGCAGGTTCACCCGGCCGAGGAGCGCGAGGCGTCGCTGCACGAGCTCCGACCGCTTCTCGATCGTCTCGACGGTGTCGTCGTCGGACAGCGCCGACAACAGCTCGTGGGGGTCCGCGCCGAAGCCCTCGCGGATCAGGCGCTCGGCGTCGGCGATCCTCCGCTCGATGTCACCGCGCAGACGGTCCTCGTCCTCGTAGGCCTCGCGGAGCCGGTCGAGCTCCGTCGACGCCTCTCGCCACGCTCGGTTCACGGCGGTCTCGCGCCCGGCGGCCTCGCGCTCGGCGGCGGCGGCGGCCTGGCGGACGTCGTTCGCGTCGGCGAACGCCCGCTCGGCGGCCGTCGCGGCGGCCTCCGCGTCGCTCCGGGACGTTTCGGCGGCCTCGAGCTCGGCGCGGAGCTGCACGGGATCGCTCGCCGCAAGCTCGTCGCGCTCCGCACGCAGTTGCGCGAGGCGATGATCGTGCGCGTCGCGATCGCGCCGGAGCGTCTCGACGGCGACGCGGGACTGGATCGGCGGCTGCGGGATCGGCGGCAGCTCCGGAAGCTCCGCCGGTTCGGCGGGTCCGAGGTGAGCGAGACGGTCGCGTGCCGCCGACGACATCTCGTCCACGGCGGCGAGGCGCTGCGCGAGCAGCTCCTCCTCCTTGCGCACGGCGGCGAGATCGCGCTCGAGCGCGGAGAGACGTTCGGCGGCCGCCGTGATGTCGGCGTCGGCGGCATCGAGCTGCTCGCCCAGGAACGCCGTCTCGTGCGCGATCTCGTCGAGGCGCTCCAGCTTCGGCCGTGAGCGGTGCTCGAGGGCCGTCAGGTCGTGCGCGAGGACCTGCAGCTCCCCGCGGATCTCGCGGATCCTCGCATCGCGCTCCTTCGCCGTATGGATCACGGCCGGACCGATCAGGACCCCGTCGGGCGTGACGAACGACGCGTGTGGATGCGCGGCCTGCTTCTCGGCGGCCTGCGCGACGTCCGCCGCCAGGTAGACGTCGCGGAGCACGGTGCTCACGATGCCTCTCGCCGCCGGTTCGGCATCCACGGCCGACAGCAACGTCCGCTCCCCCGACAGACCGAGGCGGACGGGACCACCGCTCGCGATCGCGAGGATCGCGCCGCCGCCGCGCGGGGCATCCTCGAGGGCGCGGGGCGCGTCGTCGTACACCACCGCGTCGGCGAGCGGTCCGAGGGCCGCGACGAGCGCGCGCTCGAACCCCTGCTCGACGCGGACGAGGTCCCGCAGCAGGCCGACGGCGCGGCCCTTGTGCTCCTTCAGGAACCTGGACCCCGCCGTCTCCTCGATGTCCTGCCGACGCGCTTCGAGCAGATCGCGTCGCGCCTCCATCCGGCGACGCGCCTCGTCGTAGCCCTCGATCTTCTCGGTGACGGACCGCCGCTCGTTCTCGAGCTCGGCACGCTTCTCGGCGAGGGGCGACGACTGCGCGTCGAGCGTCTCGATGTCGTGCTCGAGCGTGTCGCGCTCGACCTCGATCGCGCCGATGCGGTCCCGCACCGCGGCGAGGTTCGTCGCGAGCCGGTCGCGCTCCTGATCCGCGCCGGCGAGCGAGCGCTGCAGCGCGGCGATCTCGGCGCGCCGCGACGCCGATTCCTCGCCGACGCGTCGCCGTGCGTCTTCGATCTCACGGCGGTGTTGATCGGCCGCCCGGAACGCCGCCTCGGCCTCGTCGAGCTCACGTTCTCTGGCGGCGAGCTCATCGACCGCGCGCGCCAGCGCTCGCTCGACCCGACCGAGCTCCGCGTCGACGGCGTCGAGCCGCGCTGCGCGGGCCGCGTGCCCCGAGAGCGCCTCGCGAGCGACCGCCTCGGCGTCGACCGCCGACCGGTAGCGACGATCGGCGTCTTCGCGCTCGTCCTGGGCCGCTCGGAACGCGTGCTCGGCGCCGGCGAGCGCGATCGCCGCAGCGGCGCGCGCGTCGGCGGCGCTCAACACCTCACCGTCGAGCGCGTCGAGCCGTTCGCGGGCGACGCGCCGCTCCTCGAGCCCGCGGTCCCAGCCGTCCTTCCGACGCTCGCGCTCGCGGAGGAGCGCCCGCATGCGCGCCGCGGCGAGCGTGCGGCTCAGGTGCTCCGCCTCGGCGGTGAGCTTCTCGTGCTTCTTCGCCATCTCGGCCTGCTGCTGCAGCGGCTTCAGCTGCCGCCGGAGCTCGGCCAGGACGTCGCCGAGCCGGAGCAGGTCGTGATCGAGGCCGGCGAGCTTCCGTTCGGCCCGCTCCTTGCGGCGGCGGTGCTTCGCGATGCCCGCCGCTTCCTCGATGTACCGACGACGCTCCTCGGGCTTCGCGAGGAGGACCTCCTCGAGCTGCCCCTGACCGACGACGGTGTGGAGCGCCCGCCCGATCCCGGTCTCGGCGAGCAGCTCTTGGACGTCCATCAGTCGGACGATCTGTCCGCCGATCCGGTACTCGGACTCACCCGAACGGAAGATCGTGCGCGAGATCTCGATCTCGGACATCGGGACGGGGATCGCACCCGCGCCGTTGTCGATCACGAGTTTGACCTCGGCCATGCCGAGGGCGGGCCGCGAGGGCGTCCCCGCGAAGATCACGTCGGCCATCTGCCCGCCGCGCAGCGCACGCGGTCCCTGCTCGCCGAGCGCCCAGCTGATCGCGTCGACGAGGTTCGACTTGCCCGAGCCGTTGGGCCCGACGATCACGGACGTTCCGGGGACGAACTCGAGGACGGTCTTGTCCGCGAAGGACTTGAACCCGCGGATCGAGATCTGGCGCAGGAACATGCGGCAGGATGCTAACAGGGATGTGATTCGAGGCCGGGAGGCACGCGGCCCCCAGCCGGGAGGCACGCGGCCCAGCCGGCGGGCGCCCGGGATCACCCGACGACGCGGAAGCCGTGCGTCCCCTCGGGCGGCTCGGGCGACACGATCACGTGCTCCACGTGCGCGAGCGGCGGCCCCGAGCGGCACCATCGCTCGATCGCCTCCACGGCGTCGTCGGGCCCTTCGAACACCGCCTCGACGGCGCCGTCGTCGCGGTTCCGCACCCATCCCGACAGGCCGAGACGGCGGGCCTGCTCGGCGCACGACGCGCGGAAGAACACGCCCTGCACCCGCCCCTCGATCACGATCCGGACCCGGCGCACGCGTCGAGTGTCGCAGGACCCGCGTGCGAGCCGATCGCCGGCACGCGGCTACGATGCCGACGCCATGGCCCGGTACGACCCGTCGACCGCGCTGCTCGTCGTCGACGTGCAGAACGACTTCACCGATCCCGACGGCAGCCTGGCGGTTCCCGGCGGCGAACGCGTCGTGCCGGTGATCGATCGCGAGATCCGCGACGCCGTCGCCGCGGGCGCGACCGTGGTGTACACCCAGGACTGGCATCCTCCCGTCACGCCCCACTTCCGCTCGAGCGGCGGCATCTGGCCCGATCATTGCGTCGCCGGCACGTGGGGCGCCGAGTTCCATCCCGACCTCGACGTCCGCGGCGAGATCGTGCGCAAGGGCGTCGACGGCGGCGACGGATACTCCGCCTTCAGCGTCCGCGATCCCGACACCGGCCAGACGGCCGCCACGGCGCTCGGGTCGCTCCTGCAGCGACGCGGCGTCGACCGGATCGTCGTCGTGGGGCTCGCGACGGACTACTGCGTCGTGGAGACGGTGCTCGACGCGCGCCGCCTCGGGCTCGACGTCGAGGTCCTCGCCGACGCCGTGCGCGCGGTGGACCTGCGCCCCGGCGACGGTGACGCCGCGATCGCGCGCATGCGCGAGGCCGGCGCCGCGGTGACGTGACGCGACGACTCAGCTCTGGCACTGCGGGCAGAAGAAGCTCGTCCGCTGGCTGATCCTCACCGTCTCGATCGGCGTCCGGCACCGGCGGCACGGGAGCCCCGCACGACCGTAGACCTTCAGCTCGTTCTGGTACTCCCCCGGCGCGCCGAACAGATCGACGTACGCCTCGTCGTCGAGGGTCGATCCCCGCAGCTTGATCGCGTCCTGGAGCGTCTCCTGGATCGCGCGGTAGAGACGCCGGACCTCCTGCGAAGACAGCGTGTCGCTCATGCGGTCGTACCGGAGGCCGGCCGCGAACAGCACCTCGTCGGAATAGATGTTCCCGAGACCGCTGATGAACTTCTGGTCCATCAACAGCTGCTTCATCTTCGCGGCGCGCTCCGCGAGCAGGTACTGGAACGTCGGCCACGTGAAGACCTGGTCGAGCGGATCGATCGCGAGATGCTGCAGCTCCTTCACCTTGCCGATCTCGTCGGGCGTGACCACGAACATCTCGCCGAAGGTCCGAGGGTCGACGAACCGGAGGTCGCCGCCCTGCTGGAACGTCAGCACCACGTGCGTGTGCGGCGGCAGCGCCACGCGACCCGTCCCCCGGTGGAACTGCCCGCTCATGCCGAAGTGCACGACGAGCACGTCGCCGGAGTCCATGGTGATCAGCACGTACTTGCCGCGTCGCTCGACCTTCGTGATCTTGCGACCGGTCACACGGGCGGTGAAGTCCTTCCGCGTCTTGTGCCGGCGGATCGCGCGCATCGCGTTCTTCGACTGCTTGACCTCGGCGGCCTTGATCTTCTTGCCGACGACGTCACGCTCGAGGTCGCGGCGCATCACCTCCACCTCGGGTAGCTCCACGCCCTCGACCCCCTATCCCCTCGCTTGCTGTGTCGGGCGCGACGACATACGGGCGAAGGCCTCGCGCGCGGCCTGTTGCTCGGCTTCCTTCTTCGATCGGCCCGTCCCCGAGCCGTACGGCTCGCCGCCGAGGTACACGACCGCCGTGAACTCCTTCTCGTGGTCGGGCCCGCGATCCTCGAGGCGGTACTCCGGCATCGCATGCAGCTGCTGCGACGCGAGCTCCTGCAGGATCGTCTTGTAGTCGCGGTCCCCCTCGCCCCGGACGTAGGCGTCCAGCCGCGGCCGGAACAACCGCTCGATCAGTTCCCGCGCGACGTCGAGCCCGAGGTCGAGGTACACGGCGCCGAAGACCGCCTCGAGCGCGTCGGCGAGGATGCTCGCCTTGTCGCGGCCACCCGATCCTTCCTCGCCCTTGCCGAGGAGGATCACCTGCCCGAGCCCCAGCGACCGGGCGACGTCGGCGAGCGCCGTCATGTTCACCACGGCGGCCCTGAGCTTCGCGAGCTGGCCTTCGGGCAGGTCCGGGAACGCGGAGTACGCCATGTCGGTCACGACGAGACCGAGCACGGAATCGCCCAGGAACTCGAGCCGCTCGTTCGTGACGTCGAGGCCGCGCTCGAACGCGAACGAGCGATGCGTGAGCGCCGCCTCGCGGAGCGCAGCGTCGCGGAAGCGCACCCCGAGCGCCTGGTCGAGGGACTCGAGGGGTGCTTCGGCGGCTGCCTGGCTCACCTGGTTACTCGACCTCCACCGCCTGGCGGCCGGCGTAGTAGCCACAGTTGCCGCAGACGCGGTGCGGAAGCTTCGGCTGGTGACACTGCGGGCACTCGCTGTACGAGGGCGCCGTGGCCTTCCAGGTCGCCCGTCGCTTCGCCGTGCGTGTCTTGCTCTGCTTCTTCTTGGGGACGGCCATGTCAGTTCCTTCCGTGGGGATCGGTCGTGGGGTCGTCGGGGTCGCTCGCCTCCAACGCGCCGAGCTCGGGGAGCAGGTCGGACAGCACCGCGAACCGAGGATCGATCGACGCGTGCCCGGGACACTCACCGAGGTTCCGGTTGCCGCCGCAGACCTCGCAGAGCCCCTGGCAGTCGGGCCGGCACAGCGGCGAGAACGGCAGCTCGACGCCGATCGCGTCGCGGAACATCTGATCGGGGTCGATCCCGTGGTCGGCGTCGAGGAGGTACTCGTCGCTCTCCTCGTCGGGCCGCTCGGTGAACAGTTCGTGGACCTGCACCCGGAACGGCTGGTCGAACTCCGTGAGGCAGCGCGCGCATCGCAGCGTCATCGTGCCCTCGATGGTCCCCGACACGAGGATGCCCTCGACCACCGACTCGAGCAGCAGCTCGCCCCGGATCGGGGCGTCGTGGGGGATGCTCGCCAGCTCGGACGCGAGGCCTTCGAGCGTGCCGCTCACCGGCAGCTCGCGGGACGCGCCGGGCTTGCCGACGAGGTCGCGGACGTCGATCGTCGCGATCGTCATCGTTCGGCGTCCACCTCCTCCTCGTCGTAGAACGGCGTGTCCTCCGCGTGCGTGACCGCCGGGGCGAACTCCTGTTCGGCCGCCGTCGCCGGCGCGCGGAGGCGCTCCCTGCCGACCTCAACCTGGTCGAGCGTCTTCGCGAGCGCCCGGCTCGTCGCCTGAGACTCCTCGAGGATCCGCCGGAGCGCGATCTCGAACTGCGCGAGCTTCGCGTCGACGTAGTCCCCGGCCTCGTCACGCATCGTGCGGGCCTTGTCCTCGGCCTCGGTGAGGATCCGGTCGGCCTCGTCCTGGGCGCGCTTCGCGATCTCCTCCTTGCGCGCGAGCCGGAGCTGCTCCTCGTGAGCCTGCCCGACGATCTTCTCGCCGTCGGCGCGCGCCTTCGCGAGCAGCTCCTCGCGGTCCTTCACGATCCAGCGCGCCTGCTTGATCTCCTCGGGAAGGTCTTCCTGCATCTCACGGAGCATGTCGAGGACCTCGTCGCGGTTGATCAGCACCGACGACGACAGCGGCATCGACTTGGCTTCCTCGACGAGGGCCTGCAGCTGCTGGAGACGGCCGGCGATGTCCATCTCAGCTCCCGGAGCCCACGCGATCCAGGAGGGCCTTGCGGACGTGGTCGGGGACGAGGCCTTCGACATCGCCACCGAACCGCGCGACCTCCTTGACGAGCGACGACGACAGGAACGACCACTTCGGGTTCGTGGGCATGAACAGCGTCTCCACGTCTCCGATCCTCACGTTCATCTGCGCCATCTGGATCTCGTACTCGTAGTCCGACACGGCCCGCAGGCCCTTCACGATCACGTCCACGCCCTGCTCGCGCGCGTGGTCCACGAGCAGCCCGTGGAACGACGTCACCCGCACGTTCGGCAGGTCCGGGAGCGCCTCGCCGAGCAGCTCGACCCGCTCCTCGAGCGTGAAGAGCGGCTGCTTGGAGGGGTTCTCCAAGACCCCGACCACGACACCGTCGAAGCGGTGGCTGGTGCGACCGATGATGTCCAGGTGTCCGTTCGTGACGGGATCGAAGGTCCCCGGACACAGGGCGGTCAAGCCCATCCAACCTCCAGCGGGTCAAGGCCCATACAGGATCAGGAGGCTGTCTCCGTAGCGGAGCTGCCTCCGGGCGCTCCAGTGTAGCGGAACCGCCGCGAGCGAAGACTTGTGACCGCGGGTCACCACGACGGTCCAGCCGTCGCTCACGAGCCACGCATCGAGCCGGGCGAGCACCCCGGCGAGCGCGGGACCGGCCAGGTCGTAGGGCGGATCGACGAACACCAGGTCGACGCCGGCGTCGTCCCGAGGCGGTCGATCGAGGAAGCTCCCGACGTCGCGCGTGACGACCACCGCCCGATCGGCGAGATGCGTGGCGGCGAGGTTCCGAGCGATCGTCGACGTCGCCTGCCGGCTCTTCTCCACGAAGGTGCAGCTCACGGCCCCCCTCGAGAGCCCCTCGATCCCCATCGCGCCCGACCCCGCGAACAGGTCCAGGCAGACGGCGCCGACGACGCGGTCACCCAGGCTCGAGAACACCCCTTCGCGCGCGCGGTCCGACACGGGACGGGTCCCCTTCGGTGGCGCGACGAGCGGGATGCCTCCCGCCGAACCGGCGATCACGCGCATCCGCGAAGGCTAGAGTGACGGCGTCGCCGCCGCTGCCATCAGGACTCGAACAGCCAGGCGATCGACCCGGCGAACCGCATCCGCAGCTCGGCGAGGAGGGCGGGATGTCCGTCGAGGTGCGGGTCGGCGTCGAGCAGCGCGAAGGCGCGCGCGCGGGCCCGCCGCACGAGGTCGAGATCGTCGGCGAGACGAGCGAGCTTCAGGTCCGGCATGCCGGACTGACGGACGTCGAAGAGCGTGCCCTCGCCGCGCAGCCGGAGGTCCTCGTCGGCGAGCTCGAAGCCGTCGGTCGTGCGGACCATCGCGTCGATCCGTGCGCGCGCCTCGACGTTGGACGCCTCCGAGGCGTCGAACAGGACGCAGAACGAGCGGTGGGCGCCACGCCCGATCCGGCCCCGCAGCTGGTGGAGCTGCGCGAGGCCGAACCGTTCCGCGTTCTCGACCAGCATCACCGTCGCGTTCGGAACGTCGACACCGACCTCGATCACGGTCGTCGAGATCAACAGGTCCGCGTCGCCCCCTCGGAAGACCTCCATGGCGCGCTGCTTGTCCTTCGGGCGCATCTTGCCGTGGAGCACCTCGACCCGGAGGTCCGGGAACACCTCGGTGGCGAGGCGCGTCGCTTCGGCCTCGGCGGCCTTGACCTGCGTCCGGTTGCCTTCGTCGATCGCGGCGCAGACGACGAACGCCTGCCGTCCGGCGGCGACCTGCTCCCGGACGAGCTCGTAGGCGTGCGCCCTCTCGAGTTCGGTGCGGACCACGCTCGTCTCGACCGGTCGACGCCCGGCCGGGAGCTCGTCGAGCACGACGACATCGAGGTCGCCGTAGTAGGTGAGCGCGAGCGTCCGCGGGATCGGCGTGGCGGTCATGATCAGCACGTCGATGTCGCTCCTGCCCTTGCCCTTGAGCGCCATGCGCTGATGCAGGCCGAAGCGGTGCTGCTCGTCGACGACGGCGAAGGAGAGATCGGCGAACGTGACGCCTTCCTGCACGAGCGCGTGCGTGCCGACGAGGAGATCGACGGATCCGTCGGCGACCCCGGCCAGGATGCGCTCGCGATCCTTGCCGGTGACCGAGCCGGTGAGCGCCGCGTACGTCAGGGTCGGCGCCGCCTCGCCGTCGGTCGGCGGCTCGAAGAGCGAGTGCTGCGCCTCGCGCTCCCCCGGTGAGCGGGCGAGGTACGGGCGAGCACCGATCGGCTCGAGGAGCGAGGCCACCGACCGGGCGTGTTGGCCGGCGAGCACCTCGGTCGGAGCCATGATCGCCGCCTGGTGACCGGAGCCGATCGCCACCAGGCAGGCGTGGAGCGCCACGAGGGTCTTGCCGGCACCGACGTCGCCCTGCAGCAACAGGTTCATCGGCGTCGGCGCCGCCATCGCGAGCCCGATCTCCTCGATCGCGCGGAGCTGGGCCTTCGTCGGCTCGAAGGGGAGCGCCCCGAGCAGCGCGCGGGCGGTCTCGGCCTCCGGATCGTGCGGAACGCCGCTCGCCTCGGCCGCGATGCGTCGTTTGCGGAACCCGACGCCGAGCTCGAGCACGAACAGCTCGTCGAACTTGAGGCGCGTCCGCGCGTCGCGGAGCTCGCGGTCGTCGGCCGGGAAATGGACGTGCCGGACCGCGGTGTCGAGATCGGCGAGGCCCTCGGGCGCGAGGATCTCGTCGGGCATCGGATCGTCGAGCCGCGGGAGCTGCTCGAGCGCCCGATGCACGAGCTCGCGGATCGTGCGCGGCGAGATGCCGTCGGTCGCGGGATGCACCGGGGTGATCCGGCCCATGTGGACGAGGTCGCGCTCGTCGCCCCGGAGGATCTCGACCTCCTGGTTCGCCAGCTGCAGCTTGCGCCCGTACCGCGACGCGACCCCCGACACGGCGAGCTCGGTGCCGCTGCGGTACATCGACGCGACCCACGGCTGGTTGAAGAAGGCGAGCTCGAGGACACCGGTCGCATCGGCGATCGTGACCGTCACCATGGTTTGGCGCCGCCGCGTCAGCCGCTTCTGCGCCGATCGCACCGTGCCGATGACCGTCGCGTACTCGCCGATGCGGAGATTCGCGATCGCCGAGACCTTCGAGCGATCGATGTAGCGGCGCGGGTAGTGATGGAGGAGGTCGCCGACGGTCTCGACGCCGAGGCCTTCCGCGAGCACGACGTGCGCCTCCGCCGACTTCTGCCGCATCCCGGAACGGCGCGTCGCGAGGCGTCCGTCGATCGCGAGGATCGGATCGTCGAGGCTCAGGGGCACGGGGAGCACCTCACGTCGGACCCGGTTCTACCATGGCGTCATGACCCTCCCCCGCCCGCTCGCGGTCGTGCGTCTCGCTGCCGCGCTGTGCGTGGGGCTCGCGTCGTGCACCTCCGGCGGGGGCGGGTCCGCCGTGTCGACGTCTCCGTCGGAGACCCGGCCCGCGATCGTCGTCGCCGACGCGCCGTCGATCCCGACGACCGTCGACGCGCTCCCGACCCTCGACGCCGACGGGTACGAGGCGCTGCTCGCCGACGTCCACGGGACACCGCTCGTCGTGAACTTCTGGGCATCGTGGTGCGAGCCGTGCGAACGGGAGATGCCGCTGCTCGCCGCCGCGGCCGAACGGCACCGCGACAGTGTCCAGTTCCTCGGGATCGACATCCTCGACACGCCCGAGCCGGCGAGGGCCTTCCTCGACCGGTTCGACGTGCCGTATCCGAACCTGTTCGACGCGTCGGGCTCGACCCGTGACGCCGTGGGGAGCCTCGGCCAGCCGGTGACGGTCTTCTACGACGCGGGGGGGGACGCGGTGGCGAAGGTCGACGGTGAGCTCTCGCCGTCCGAACTCGACGACGCGCTCCGAGCGATCGTCTGACGCTCGCCGACCCGGCTCTCGCGGCCCCTTTGGTAGCCTGGTCGGCCGTATGGCAGCCGTGTGCGACATCTGTGGCAAGAAGCCGTGGTTCGGGAAGTCGGTGACGTTCTCGCACAAGCGGAACAATCGCCGATGGGACCCGAACATCCAGCGCGTGCGCGCGATCGTCGACGGGTCGCCTCGCCGCATCAACGCCTGCACGAGCTGCATCAAGGCCGGCAAGATCGTCCGGCCGGCGCAGAAGACCGCCGACCGCTGACGTTCCGGCTTCAGCGCGGCGGGATCCGCCACAGCTGATCGACCGGCCCGATCCCCGTTCCGATCGCGAGCGACGCGCGGATCGCTTCCGTGACGAACCCCTTGCCGCGCTCGACGGCGGTCATGAGGTCGTCGCCCAGCCCGAGGTGCGCGGCGATCGCGGCCGAGAGCGTGCATCCGGTGCCGTGGGTGTGCGGGGTGTCGATCCGTGGTTCCGAGAGCCACCGCTCGTCGCCGTCGCCGGTCACGAGCAGGTCCGCCGCGTCGGCACCGTCGAGATGACCGCCCTTGATCAGGACCGCGCGTGCGCCGAACGCGAGGATCGCGTCGGCGGCCTTGCGCATGTCGCCGCGCTCGGTGACGTCGATGCCGGCGAGTCCGGCGGCCTCCGGAAGGTTCGGCGTGACGAGGACGGCGTGCGGGAGGATCCTCCGCCGGAGGGCCTCGACCGCGTCGGGAGCGAGCAGCGCGTGGCCGTGCTTCGACACGAACACCGGGTCGACGACGAGGTTCGGGACGTTCGATGCCTCGAGCGCATCGGCCACCGCTCCGACGATCTCGGCCGACGCGAGCATGCCCGTCTTCGCGGCGTCGACGCCGATGTCGTCGGCGACGGCGGTGATCTGATCGCGCACGGTCGCCGGCGACAGCGGCTCGAAGCTCGAGACGCCCCGGGTGTTCTGCACGGTCACCGCGGTGATCGCCGTCATGCCGAACACCCCCAGCGCGCTGAAGGTCTTCAGGTCCGCTTGGATCCCGGCGCCGCCGCCCGAGTCGCTCCCCGCGATCGTGAGCACGCGCGCCCGCGACGTGCCCTGCCGTCGTGTCATCGGAAGTGATCCCATCCCCTCGGCTCGAGCGGTGCCTCGGACCCGTCGGCGCCGACGCCGACGACGTCCCCTTCGATGATGACGCCGATCGCCGTGAGCGCCACGCCGAAGACCTCGCGGAGCTCCTCGATGGCCGAGGCCACGCGCTCCAGGGGCATGGTGGCGAGCAGCTCGTAGTCCTCGCCGCCGCCGAGCGCTTCGTCGAACGTCGCCGTCGGGGCGACGGGGATCGCACCGAGGTCGACGCGCGCGCCCGTGCCGCTCGCACGACACAGCCGGGACAGATCGAGCGCGAGCCCGTCGGAGACGTCGATCATCGCCGTGGCGCCGTTCCGAGCGAGGACCTGCGCCTCGCCGACGCGCGCGGTCGGCCGTTCCGCGCGACGGAGAGCAGCTCGGTCGTCGTCGGTCCAGCGGGCGGGATCGTCGCGCACGCGCCGGGCGGCGGCCGACGCGCCGAGGGTTCCGGTCACGACGAGGGCGTCGCCGATACCTGCGCCGGCGCGCGTGATGGCCCTGCCGGGCGCCACCTCGCCGGTCAGCGTCACGGCGAGCGTGAGGTCGCGGCCGCTCGCGAGGTTCCCACCGACCAGCAGGCATCCATGCTCCGCGCACGCATCGCGCATCCCGCCGATCAGCTCCGTCACGTACGCGGCGTCGACGTCGGGGGGAAGCGTCAGCGCCGCGAGGGCGAACCGCGGCGACGCCGCCATGGCTGCGATGTCGCTGACGTTCACCGCGATCGCGCGGTACCCGAGATCGCGCGGCACCGACGCGTCACGGGCGAAGTGCGAGCCCTCGACGAGTGCATCGGTCGTCAGCACGATGTCGCCGCCGCCGGGCCGCACCACGGCGGCGTCGTCTCCGACCCCGACGACCACGTCGGGCGCGTGATCGGACAGGAGCCTCGCGATCGCGCCGAGCAGCTCGTCTTCGGTCGTGTCCACGACGTTCATCCGTTCCGTCCAACGGGATGCGCCGGGTTCACGCCCCCGCGGCGCAAGGGGGTACGCTGCAGCGTTTCGCTAGACTCTAGGCCTTCGACGACCCGTCCAACCGCCCGCAGCCGCCGCCGCGGGACGAATGCGGAGGAGGCCCCGAGGTGGCAGAGGTCCACGTCAATCCCACGCCCGAACAGCTGCGGGCGTTCACCGAGGAGATGCCGGAATGTCGCATCTCCGAGTACGGCAACGTCAACGTGCAGACCACCGTCCTGTCCAGGAGCGCCGGAAGCACCTACGTCGTCGACCGCGAGTCGAGCGGCAAGACGATGTCGCGCGAGGACTACGACACGATCGCCGCCCTCCAGGACGCGTACATCGCCGACCACGACATGATCCAGATCGACGGGTACATCGGGAACGACCCGTCGATGCGAACGCGCGCCCGTCTCCTGATGGAGAAGCGGTACGCGAACGTCGCCGGGATGCAGCAGAAGCTCTACTTCCCGCGAGACGACGGTCAGGAGCCCGAGGTGCAGGTGATCTACACGCCGGGCCTACGAGCCGAGGGCTACCCCGACGACCGCGTGATCGCGGTCGACCTCGACGCCTACACGACGCGCGTCCTCAACTCCGACTACTTCGGTGAGTCGAAGAAGGGCGGCCTGCGGATGTGGAACGACATCGTCTACGGCAAGGGCGGGCTCGCGTTGCACGCCGGGCTGAAGGTGATCCCGACCGCCGACGGCGACAAGGTGCTCATGATCATCGGGCTGTCCGGCACCGGCAAGACGACGACGACGTTCACGACGCAGAACGGCTCGAAGCCGATCCAGGACGACTTCGTCGGATTGATGCCGGGCGGGCACGCGTACGGCACCGAGAACGGCTGCTTCGCGAAGACCTTCGGCCTCGACCCCGACTTCGAACCTTCGATCCACGGTGCCGTCGTGAAGCCGAGCGCCTACCTCGAGAACGTGTACCAGGACGCCGACGGCACGATCGACTTCTTCAACGAGCACTACACGAAGAACGGCCGTGCCGTGTTCGAGATGCGCGACCTGATGGCGTACGAAGACGCGCGGAACGTCGGCACCGTCGACTACCTGTTGATCCTGAACCGCAACGAGAACCTGATCCCGGCGGTCGCGAAGCTGTCGCAGGAGCAGGCGGCGGCGTACTTCATGCTCGGCGAGACGACCGGAACCGCCGCCGGTGGCGCGTCGGAGGAGGGCAAGTTCCTCCGCGTCCCCGGCACGAACCCCTTCTTCCCGCTCCCCCACGGTCGCCAGGGGAACCGTCTCCTCGAGCTGCTCGGCACGCACCCGATCGAGACGTACCTGTTGAACACGGGCCGCGTCGGCGGCAAGGACGGCGACGACCGGTCGAAGAAGCTGAAGATCCCGCACACCTCGGCGTGCGTCCGGGGGATCGCCGAGCAGTCGATCACGTGGGACGAGGACCCCGACTTCGGCTACCACGTCGCGAGCGCGGTGCCCGACATCGACGACGAGGAGCTGCTCCAGCCGCGTCGGCTCTACGAGCGCCAGGGGCGGGTCGACGAGTACGACCGGATCGTCGAGCAGCTGAAGCACGACCGCGTCGAGCACCTGCAGCGGTTCTCGGAGCTCTCGGAGGAGATCATCAAGGCCGTCGGGTAGCCGAACGATCGATCCGCCGCACCCGAGGCCGGGTGGTCCGCCACCCGGCCTCACACGTCGGGGGCTGCTCGCGACCTTGATACCCCCCAGGGGTAGAGGATCCTGCCTGGAATGAGGCTCATCGGAGGAGGGACCCGCGATGCGACGCCGTCTCGGAGCGCCTGACCACGACACCCCCGACGCAGCCGCCCGCCACAGCGACGACGGGCGCGGCGGACACGCGGTGCAGAAGGACGCGGTCGCGCACAACGAGACACATCCCTCGCGCGCGGGCCACGACACGCACGCGGGCGATGCGCACGCAGGGCACGACGCGCACGCGGGCCACAGCGTGGGGATGTTCCGCGACCGCTTCTGGCTGAGCGTCCTGCTCACGATCCCCGTTCTGGTGTGGAGCGGGATGATCCAGGACTGGCTCGGGTATGCCGCGCCGGTCTTCACAGGCAGTGACCGGATCCCCGCCCTGTTCGGCACCGCGGTCTTCATCTACGGCGGCGCGCCGTTCCTGCGCGGCGGGCTCCGGGAATTCCGGATCCGGCGGCCCGGGATGATGCTGCTGATCTCGCTCGCGATCGTGGTGGCGTTCGCATCGAGCGTCGCGAGCGAGATGGGCGTCCTCGACCTCGAGTTCTGGTGGGAGCTCGCGCTCTTGATCGACGTCATGCTCCTCGGCCATTGGCAAGAGATGAAGGCGCTCGGGCAGGCGTCGAGCGCGCTCGACGCGCTCGCGGCGCTGCTGCCCGACACCGCCGAACGCCTCGACGGCGACGCGATCGAAGAGGTGGCGGTCGCCGCACTGCGCGTCGGCGACCTCGTCCTGGTCCGCTCTGGCGGTCGGATCCCCGCCGACGGCGCGATCGAGACGGGGGAAGCCGACGTCGACGAGTCCATGATCACCGGGGAGTCTCGGCCCGTCGCGAAGGGACCGGGCGACCGCGTCGTCGCCGGAACCGTCGCGACCGACTCGTCGATCCGCGTCCGCGTCACGGCGTTGGGCGACGACACCGCGCTCGCCGGCATCCGTCGGCTCGTCGCGGTCGCCCAAGCATCGAGCTCACGCGCGCAGGCCCTCGCGGACCGGTTCGCAGCGCTCCTCTTCTACGCGGCGCTCGCCGCCGGTGCGATCACGGCCGTCGCCTGGCTCGTCGTCGGAGCGCCGGGAACCGCGCTCGAACGCACCGTGACGGTGCTCGTCATCGCGTGCCCCCACGCGCTCGGGCTCGCGATCCCGCTCGTGATCGCGATCTCGACGACGGCGTCGGCGCGAGCCGGGATCCTGGTCAAAGACCGGCTCGCCCTCGAGCGGATGCGCCTCGTCGACACGGTGCTCTTCGACAAGACGGGCACCCTCACGCTCGGGCGCCCCGTCGTGACGGACGTCGTGGCCGTCGACGGCGATCGCGACGCGGTCCTCGAGCTCGCCGCGGCGGCCGAGGCGGAGAGCGAGCATCCGGTCGCACGTGCGATCGTCGCCGCGGCGGTGACGGTGCCGCCGGCGCGGGGGTTCCGTTCGCTGACCGGCCGAGGGGTGGTCGCGTCCGTCGGCGGGCGCGCGGTCGCCGTCGGCGGCCCGGCGTTGCTCCGCGAGCGCCGGATCGAGGTCCCACCGGCCGTCCGGGAGGCGACCGGACCGTGGGCGGACCGAGGCGCCACGATCCTCACGGTGGTCCGCGACGAGAGCGCGATCGGTGCGCTCGCGCTCGAGGACGAGGTCCGCCCGGAGTCGCGCGACGCCATCGCTCAGCTGCACGACCTCGGCGTCCGCGTCGGGATGATCACGGGCGACGCTCGACAGGTGGCCGAGGCCGTGGGTCGCGCACTCGGGATCGACGAGGTTCGCGCCGAGGTCCTGCCCGAGGACAAGGAAGGCGTCGTCGCGGACCTCCAGCGGCGCGGCGCGACCGTCGCCATGGTGGGTGACGGCGTGAACGACGCTCCGGCGCTCGCGCGTGCCGACGTCGGCATCGCGATCGGCGCCGGCACCGACGTCGCGATCGCGTCCGCCGGCGTCGTGCTCGCCGGCGACGATCCGCGCGGGGTGGTGAGCGTGCGTCGGCTCTCGATGGCGAGCTACCGCAAGATGCTCCAGAACCTCGGATGGGCCGCCGGCTACAACGTCGTCGCGATCCCGGTCGCGGCGGGCGTCCTCGCGTGGGCCGGCATCGTGCTCGCCCCGGCCGTCGGGGCGCTCCTCATGAGCCTGTCCACGATCGTCGTCGCCGCCAACGCACAGCTGTTGCGTCGCGTCGACCTCACGCCCGCCGGTCGCTGACGCGCTCGTCCCCGGCCTCTTCCCTGCTGCGGGCACGTTCGCCGCGACGACCGAGGACGTATCCGGCGACGAACTGCGTCGCGGCCAGCGCGGCGGGGATCAGGACGAACCAGCGGTTCTCGTTCACCGCGTCGATGAACGCTTGACCAGGCGCGTGGAGCTGCTCGCCCGTCACCGGGTCGACCGTGCCCGCGGATGCGAACAGGAGGAAGATCCCGGCGAACGCGAACCACAGACCCGCGCGTCCCATCACGTACAGGCCGTACAACAGATGATCACGGGCGTCTCGGGACGCGAACGGGCGGCGGGCCCAGTACACGAGCGAACGCACGCCGAGCGCGGCGAACACGATCGCGAGTACCAGCTCCACGCCTCTCACGGCATCGCGGCCAGCGCCGCGCGCACCTCCTCGTCGGTGGTCTGATCGAACGTCTCGTACCACTCTCCCACCGCCCGGAACGTCCGCGGCGCCTCGACCACCACGACCTCGTCGGCGTCCCGGAGCAGGCGCGCGACGGTCGACGCCGGCCCGACCGGGGCGGCGAACAGCAGGCGTGGGGCGCCGGCGTTCCGCGCCCATCGGAGCGCCGCGGTCGCGGTGCCGCCGGTCGCGACGCCGTCGTCGACGACGATCGCCGTCCTGCCCTCGAGCGTCGGCGGAGGACGATCGCCCCGGTACGCCGTGGTGCGGCGGTCCACCTCGTCGTGCTCGAACGCGATCTCGCGAGCGAGGTACGCGGGGTCGATGCGGAGCCGCGCGATGACGTCCTCGTCGAGCACCTCGACGCCGGGCGCGACGGCTCCGACGCCGAGCTCCGGATTCCCCGGAGCGCGGACCTTCCGGGGCACGACGACGTCGAGCGCCGCGCCGAGACGGCGGGCGACCGGCACGGCGACGATCACGCCGCCGCGGGGCACGCCGAGCACGGTCACCGGCTCGTGGACGCGGCCGAGCAACCGTTCCGCGAGCCGCTCGCCGGCGTCCGTGCGATCGCGGAACATCCCACCGATCATCGCACCGCCGAGATGTCGGCGAGCGAGCGGCGTCGCCGCGCCGCGTCGCGTTGCGCCGCCTCGACGGCGGGGGCTAGCATGACGACCCCGCCGTCCGGGCATCCACGCGCACGAGCAGGAGGAACGACGTGGTCCACGCCTACATCCTGATCCAGACCGAGGTCGGCAAGGCCGCGTCGGTGGCGAACGAGGTCCGTCAGATCGGCGGCGTCACCGAAGCCGAGGACGTGACGGGCCCCTACGACGTGATCGTCCGCGCCGAAGCGAAGACGGTCGATGAGCTCGGACGCCTCGTCGTCGCGCGGATCCAGGCGGTCGAGGGGATCACGCGGACGCTGACCTGCCCGGTCGTCCACCTGTAGACGCAGGACCGCGCTCGGCGTCGGTCCCGAGCGCCGTGGCCTTCGAGCGCTCGGCGGCGTGCCGTTCGACGGCGAGGTCGAGCAGCCGCTCGACGAGGTCGGGGTACGCGAGACCCGAGGCCTCCCAGAGCTTCGGATACATCGAGATCGACGTGAACCCCGGGATCGTGTTGATCTCGTTCAGCCACAGATCGTCACCGCGGAGGAAGAAGTCGACGCGGGCCATGCCGGCGCATTCGGCCACGCGGAACGCGGTCACCGCCATCCGCTGGATCGTCGAGAGCTGCGCCGGTTCGAGCGACGCCGGGATCAGCAGGTCGGCGCCGTCGTCGTCGAGGTACTTGGCCTCGTAGTCGTAGAACTCGTGCCCACGCGGCGCGATCTCGCCCGCCACCGAGGCGACGGGGTCGTCGTTGCCCAGCACCGCGCACTCGATCTCGCGCGACCCTTCGATCCCCTGCTCGACGACGACCTTGCGGGCGTAGCGGAACGCCTCGTCCATCGCGGGACCGAGCTCGTCGTCGTCGCGCACCTTCGAGATGCCGACGCTCGAGCCGAGCGTCGCCGGCTTCACGAAGACCGGCCAGCCGAGGGCGTGGACCCTCGCCGTCACCCCTTCGGGGTCCTCCCGCCACTGCGGCTCTCGGACGGCGTCCCACGTGACCACCGGCAGACCCGCGTCGCGGAAGAGCACCTTCTGCACCGCCTTGTCCATGCCGATCGCCGAACCGAGCACGCCGGCACCGACGAACGGCACGCCGGCGAGCTCGAGCAGGCCCTGCGTAGCGCCGTCCTCCCCGTAGGGCCCGTGCAGGACGGGGAAGACGACGTCGATCTCGGTGCGGCTGCCGTCGGCCACGACGAGCTCGCGCGAACGGCCCAGCCCCTCGACGAGATCCGCTCGCGCGCCGACGTCGTCGGTCACCTCGGGCAGGCGTCCGGTCTCCGACGGGAGCGCCGGCGGTCCCGGCAGCACGTGCCATCGGCCCTCCCTCGTGATGCCGACGGGGATCACCTCGTGACGGTCGCCATCGAGCGCGTCCATCACGGAACGCGCCGAGATGCACGAGATCTCGTGCTCCGCCGAACGACCGCCGAAGAGGACCACCACGCGCCGACGCGTCATGTCGGAACCTTAGCGGTCGTCGCCCCAGCCCCTCGGGTAGCGATCGCGCAGATCGACCACCAGGTCGGTGAGCTCTCGCATCAGCCCGTCGGTCATCGCCTGCACCGCGTCGCGGTCCTCGCGTTCCGACGCGCGCGCCGAGAGGTCGAGCGCCGTTCCGACCTTGACCCAGACGGGACGCCCGAACCGGAGCGACCCCCTCCCGGACTTCTGCCAGACCGGATGCGATCCCCAGCTCGCCATCGGCACGATCGGGGCCCCCGTCGCGAGCGCGAGCCGGACGGCGCCGGTCTTGCCCTGCATCGGAAGGTGGTCAGGACGGTTCGTCACCGTTCCTTCCGGATAGATGACGACGACCTCGCCCCCGGCGAGCGCCCGTTCCGCCGCGACCAGCGCCGAGCCGTCACGACGACCGCGGACGACGGGGATCTGCCTCGCGCCCCGCAACGCCATCCCGACGACGGGGATCTCGAAGAGCTCGGCCTTCGCGATGAACCGGGGTCGGCGGCCGGCTTCGATCACGGCGTACGCGTTCGCGAACGGATCGAGGTACGACGCGTGGTTGCAGGCGACGATCGCGGGTCCGTCGCGGGGGATCCGGTCGAGATCCTCGAACCGCCAGTTGAACCAGAGCTTGACCGGTGGCAGGGCGACCGCCGTCGCCACGTGGTACCACGGCTCCGCCAGCGCGCTCAGTCCTCTCGGGGGCGGAACCGCTCCACCGCCCACCAGGCCCCCGGCAGCATCGCCGCGGCCGCGAGCAGCTTCAGCACGTCGCCGACGATGTAGGGGTACAGGCCCGCGGCGAACGTGGCCTCGAGCGACGACGGCAGCCCCGCGAGGGCGAGCGCACGCGACAGCCACGGAAGTCCGATCGCGTACAGGACGACCTCGGCGAGCACCATCGCGCCGATCGCCGAGGCGAAGGTGCGGTCCCATCCTCGCCTCGCGAGCCACCCGGCGATCGTCGACGCCGCGAGGAACCCCCAGAGGTAGCCACCGGTGAATGCCGCCGCGCCGAGCACCGCGAACCCGGCGTCGTGGGATCCGTCGGCGTTCGGCGCGAGGACCGGGAGCCCGACCACGGCCCACGCCAAGTAGACGACGATCGTCGACGCGCCGAGCGCCGGGCCGTACGCCGCGCCGACCAACAGGACGCCGAGCGTCTGCCCCGTGATCGGGACCGGAGTGAACGGCAAGGGGACCGAGACCTGCGCGAGCACCGACAGGAGCGCCGCGCCGACGATGGCGCACGCGACGTGGAACGCGACGCGCGCGGCGACACGGGATCGCGGCGGTGCGAGCTCGAGAGCCAGCGTCGTCACAGATGACCTCCTCGGTCGGCGTTCTCGTGATGCGGGCCCTCCAGGAGCCCCCGCGAAGCAGCCGTGAGCCTACCGCGCAGCGTGGGCTAGGCTGGGCGCCCGTGCGCGTGATCGCCCTCCCCGTGAAGTCGCTCGCCGAGGCGAAGACGCGACTGTCGCCGGTGCTCGAACCGCTCGAACGAGCGGCGCTCACCCTGGCGATGCTCGAGGACGCGCTCGACGCCACGCTCGTGCTCCCCGGATGGGAGAGCTGGGTCGTCTCGCCCGACGACACGGTCCTCGAGGTCGCTGCCCGCCGTGGCGCCCGCGCCGTGGTGGAGGAAACGCCGACGCTCGCCGGCGCGATCCATCAGGTCGAGACCGACGCGATCGGCCTCGACGCGCAGGCGCTCGCCGTGCTCTTGCCCGACGTGCCGCTCGTGACGCCAGCCGTGCTGACCCGCGCCGTCCACACGCTCGGCCCGGCGATCGTCGCGCCGGCGATCGACGAGGTCGGGACGAACCTCCTCCTGCGGCGCCCGCCCGACGCGCTCCCGGCGTCGTTCGGGCCCGACTCGTACCGGCATCACTTGCAGTCGGCGGCCGAGCGCGACATCCCCGTGTCGGTGATCGAGCGCCGGGAGCTCGGGTTCGACCTCGACGTGCCGGACGATATCCTCACCGTGCTCGAGGCCGGCCGCCGGACACGCACGTGGGAGGTCTGCCGCGATCTTGACGCCGGAACGAGGCTCGGCGCGCGAGCCGCGAGCGTGAGGAGACCTTCGTGAGTCAGGTGACGATCCAGGGAACGATCCGTGACTACGACGTCGAGACCAAACGGGGGTCGCTGCTCACCGACGATCGGATCGAGATCGTCATCGACGATCGCTCGCTCGGAGACGACGCGATCCGCACCCTCCGGATCGGTCAGCGCGTGCGGTTCCGCGTGGACGACGGTGACGAGGGAGCCCGCGTCGCGCGCGATCTACGGCTCGTCACGTTCTGAGGGCTCCTCTCACCGCAGCGCTCGACGACTCGGCGATGTCGATGCACGGCGCGTGATGATCGGCGCGCGGAGGTCCGACGCGGCGCTCAGGCGCGCCGACGCTTCGCGAGCACCTGCTCCCGGAACTCCTTGCCGGGCGTGAACGACGGCAGGTCACGCGACGGAACGACGATCGGCACGTCGGGTTTGCGGGGGTTGCGCGCGATGCGCTGGTTGCGGTGCTTGCGCTCGAACGTGCCGAAATCGGCGAGCGTCACGCGGTCGCCTCGCACCACGGCTTCGCGGATCGCGTCGATCGCCTGGTCGACGACGCGGCCGACGTCGGCCTTGGAGAGACCCGTGCGCTTCGACACCTCGGCGACCAATCCACCTTTGTTCACGCTGTTCCCTCCACCGCCGTCGTCTGCGTCTCCTGACCGAGGGGTGGTATCCAGGTTCGGTCCGACCCAACCTATCCAGAGGCTCGGATCACGGTCAATCGCGCGTCGGCGCGCGACGAGACGGGCCGGCCCGAGAGGTCGCCTTGGTAGCATGCTTCGCGCGGCGCGAGCCGCCGTTGGGGATTGGGGTAATCGGCAGCCCGCCAGATTCTGGCTCTGGTAGTCCAGGTTCGAGTCCTGGATCCCCAGCTCGGGCGATCCGGCCGTTGGCGTCCCTCTCGTCGGGCCTCCCAGACGTCGCCGCGCTCATCGCGCTCGCCGTCGCGTCGACGCGCCGCGCACCGAGGGACGGACGTACGATGGACGCGTCGGCGCCCGAGCGCGCCGGACCGAGGAGGACGCCCGATGAGCTCCGACGTAGCGCCGATCCCCGTCACGCTGATCCCCGGCGACGGCATCGGTCCGGAGGTGGTGCGGGCGGCCCGGCGGATCGTCGAGGCCTCGG
>DATHTO010000101.1:0-9879 GCA_035463115.1 Actinomycetota bacterium
GCGCATCGATGACGACGAGATCGCGCGCCGCCTGTACTACCCGGACATGCCGCCTCCGGATCTGTGGATCCGCACGAGCGGCGAGGAGCGGATCTCGAACTTCCTCCTGTGGCAGGCCGCGTACTCGGAGCTCTGGTTCACGCCGGTCTACTGGCCGGACTTCACGCGCGAGACGCTCTACGAGGCGATCCGCGACTTCCAGAAGCGCGAACGCCGCTTCGGCGCGATCGCTGAAGACTGAGCTGCGCCGTCTCGCTCGCCGACGGTCGAGGGGGTCCCCGCCTGCTCCTGACCCCGGCGCTCCTGGCATCCTGAGCGGGTCGGCGGAGCGAGAGGAGAGCCCGTGCACCACATCGGCGACCTGGCGGAGGTCCTCGACAACCTCGGGGTCTTCCGGATGCTTCCGAGCGACGTGATCGCGCCATGCCTGTCGGGGTTCCGGCGCGTGCCGATCCACGAGGGCGACGGCGTGTACCTGTCGCTCCAAGGCTTCGGACCGGATCAGGTCGCCTACGCGCATACGCATCCGGACTCCGAGGAGTGGGTCGTGGTGCTGCGAGGGTCCGGCGAGGCGCGCCTCGCGGCCGAGCCCGTCGCGCTGTCGGAAGGGCTGGTGATCGGACGGGCCGCGGCCCATCCGCACGGGTTCGTGAGCGGCGACGACGCGTTGCAGCTCCTCTCGATCCAGCTGCCGCGTCCCGCGGAAGGCGCCACGACCTGGGACGAGCCCGGCGGCACCACCGAGCCGATCGACTGCGCGGTGGCGGGCACGTGCCGTCGGTGCCCGCGGTGCGGTGGCCACAGCGCGAACGTGCGCGCGAGCGTCTTCCTCTGCGAGAACTGCAGCCTCGGGTTCTGAGCTCCGCCCGTGGAGGTTCGGTGGCGGAGCAGGGCTGGACCGACCCCGCCGGTACGATGGCCCCCACGCCAGCGGCGGCCGCCAGCCGCCGGGAAAGGAGAGGCCGACCGATGGCCGACCTCATGGAGGAGATCACCTCCCTCGCGAAGCGCCGGGGGATCGCGTTCCAGTCGTCCGAGATCTACGGCGGGTTGCGCTCGTCGTGGGACTACGGCCCGCTCGGCACCGAGCTCCGACGGAACATCCGCGACGCGTGGTGGCGCTCGATGGTCCAGCTGCGCGACGACGTCGTCGGCGTCGAGGCGGCGATCATCATGTCGCCCCGGGTCTGGGAAGCGAGCGGTCACGTCGCCACGTTCCACGACCCGCTCGTCGAGTGCCTGAGCTGCCATCAGCGGTTCCGCGCGGACCATCTCGAGGCCGACGCGAACGGCATCACGACGTGCCCGAACTGCGGGAACAAGACGTTCACCGAGCCGCGGCAGTTCAACATGATGTTCAAGACGCACATGGGGCCCGTCGAGGACGACGACGCCGTCACCTACCTCCGACCCGAGACGGCGCAGGGGATGTTCGTCGACTTCTCGCAGATCCAGACGGTCTCCCGCAAGAAGCTGCCGTTCGGCATCGCCCAGATCGGGAAGTCGTTCCGCAACGAGATCACGCCGGGGAACTTCATCTTCCGCACGCGGGAGTTCGAGCAGATGGAGATGGAGTACTTCGTGAAGCCCGGGACCGACGACGAGTGGTTCACGTACTGGGTCGAGCAGCGGCTCCGGTGGTACCTCGACCTCGGCATCACGAAGGAGAAGCTCCGCGTCCGGCCGCACGAGGTCGACGAGCTCGCGCACTACGCGAAGGCCGCGAGCGACATCGAGTACGAGTTCCCGTTCGGCTGGCAGGAGGTCGAGGGGATCGCGAACCGTACCGACTTCGACCTGCAGGCGCACCAGATCGCGAGCGGCGAGGATCTGTCCTACTTCGACCAGGAGAAGGACGAGCGCTACCTACCGTTCGTCATCGAGCCGGCCGTCGGCGTCGATCGGCTGCTGCTGACGATCCTGCTCGATGCGTACCGCAAGGAGGAGGCCCCGACCGCGAAGGGCGGGACCGAGAAGCGCACGTACCTCGCCCTCCACAAGGACCTCGCCCCGATCAAGGTGGCGGTGCTGCCGCTGTCGCGGAACGAGCAGCTCGTGCCGACCGCACGCGAGGTGTTCGACCTCGTGAAACCGCGGTGGATGTCGGACTACGACGACGCCGGGTCGATCGGCCGTCGGTATCGGCGCCAAGACGAGGTCGGAACCCCCTTCTGCGTGACGGTCGACTTCGAGACGCTCGAGGATCGCGCGGTCACCGTGCGCGACCGCGACGCGATGCGACAGGAGCGCCTGCCGATCGTCAACCTGGTTGACTACCTCGGCGAACGCCTCTGATGGATCGCCCGCGCGGCTCGTTCCTGCTGTACGCGGTGGCGTTCGGCGCGTTGGTCGTCGCGGGGGTGCTGATCGGCGTCGCCGCGATCACCTTCCTGGACAACCTCGCCTTGCTCTGGGCGTCGGTCGCGCTGTCGGCGCTGGCGACGGTGTCGGCGCTCGCGAGCGTCCTGGTCCCGCGACGGTGAAGCGTCTCGCAGCGGTGCTCGTCGTCGCGGCGGTCGTCGCCGCGGCCTGCGACCGCGGGGGAGCTGACGGCGCCTCGCCGACGTCGGGGTCGTCTCCGTCGCTCGTGCCGCCGCGAGAGACGATCGAGGAGGCACCCGGCGGCGGGATCCCCGACGTTCCGCCGCAGCGGCTCGTCGCCGGCGACGCCGCACGCGTGATGGGTGAGCTGTGCGTGCCTCCCGATCTCGACGTCAGCGGCGACCCGCCGGAACCCCGACCGACCGATCCGCGGCTCGCCCAGGTCGAGGACCAGGTCGCCGAGATCCGCGGGCTGGCGTGGCTCCGACCCGTGGTCGCGGAGCCGATCGACGACGAGGAGATGGACCGCCGGATCGACGAGGCGTTCGCCGCGCAGTTCCCCGAGGATCTCTACGACCGGCGCACGCTCGCGTGGCGCGCGATCGGCGCGATCGGGCCCGACGACGACCTCCACGACGCGCTCCTCGCGTTCGGCCGCGGTCAGGTGGTCGGCTACTACGACCCGCAGAACGGTGAGCTGGTCTACCTGGCGAACGAGGGCGGGGAGCTCGGCATCACCGAGAAGGCGGTCCTCGCGCACGAGCTCGTGCACGCGCTCGACGACCAGCACTTCGACCTGCGCCGCGTCGACGCCCTCGTCGCGGGATGTCGCGACGAGGAGCTCGCCGCCGCGCTCGGCGTCGTCGAGGGCAGCGCCCAGCACTTCTCGACGCAGGTCCTGGTGCGCTACCCGGCGCCCCTCGACGAGGGACTCCTCGAGGCCCTGGCGCAGGGCGGCGTTCCCGAGGACGTCCCACCCTTCGTGGCGCAGCTCCAGCTGCTGTCCTACACGGAGGGCCAGGCGTTCGTCAGCGAGATCGTCGACGGCTCGACCGCGCCGGCCGACGCCGCCCTCGATGAGCTGCCGCCCACGACGGAGCAGATCCTCCATCCGGAACGCTGGCCCGACGACGAGCCGACGCCGGTCGAGCCGATCGACGTCACCGACGGGCTCGCGGGTGCGCTCGAGGGCTGGAGCGACCTCGACGTGATGCAGATCGGCGAGCTGTGGCTGCGCGAGCTCCTCCAGCTCCGTCTCGACGAGGGCGTTTCCGACGAGGCCGCGGCCGGCTGGGACGGCGGCGCGTACCGCGCGTGGAGCCGGGCCGGCGACGACGCCGTCGTCGTGACGCTCAGGACGGCGTGGGATACGCGCGCCGACGCCGAGGCGTTCGCCGACGCGATCGACGCCTGGATGTCGGAAGGCGCCACCCTCGGGCGCGTCCTCGCCGCCGACGGAACCACGGTCGACGTCGCCTTCGCCTCCGACGACGAGACGCTCCGGGCCGCGGGGCTGGGCTGAACCGGCGGTCCGGCCGGAGGCCGAGCCGGTCGTCCGTCCGGCGGCTCGGGGTGCTCGCCGCGGATCGGCGCTGCCGCCGCGCCGCTCCGTAGACTCCTTCCCGACGACCGATACAGCCCCGATCCGGCCGGGAGGCTCCAGCGTGACCAAGTACGTCTACGACTTCTCCGAAGGCAACAAGGACATGAAGGACCTGCTCGGCGGCAAGGGCGCCAACCTCGCCGAGATGACGAACATGGGGCTCCCCGTCCCGCACGGGTTCACGATCACCACCGAGGCGTGCCTCACGTACCTCGCGCAGGGCGGTCACCCCGACGGCCTGATGCAGGAGGTCGAGCAGCACGTCGCCACGCTCGAGTCCTCGATGGGCAAGAAGCTGGGCGATCCGTCGGACCCGCTGCTCGTGTCGGTCCGCAGCGGCGCGAAGTTCTCGATGCCCGGCATGATGGACACGGTCCTGAACCTCGGCCTGAACGAGGACTCGATGCGAGGGCTGGCCGAGCAGACGGGCGGCGACCTCCGGTTCGCGCGGGACGCGTTCCGCCGGTTCATCCAGATGTTCGGCAAGATCGTGATGGACGTTCCGGCCGACGCGTTCGAGCACGCGCTCGAGGCCGCGAAGGAGCGGAAGGGCTCGAACGCCCAGGACACCGACCTCGACGCCGACGACCTGGAGCAGCTGATCGGCGGGTTCCTCGGCATCTACCAGGAGCACACCGGCCAGGACTTCCCGCAGGACCCGCAGGATCAGCTGCGGCTCTCGATCGAAGCCGTCTTCAAGTCGTGGAACGGCAAGCGCGCGCGCGACTACCGGCGCCAGAACAAGATCTCCGACGACCTCGGCACGGCGGTGAACGTCGTCGCGATGGTGTTCGGGAACCGGGGCGACGATTCCGGAACCGGGGTGGCGTTCACGCGCGACCCGTCGACGGGCGAGAAGGTCCCGTACGGCGACTACCTCCCGAACGCGCAGGGGGAGGACGTGGTCGCCGGTATCCGGAACACGCTTCCGCTCGCGGAGCTCGAGCGGCTCGACCCGCCGTCGTACGCGGGGCTGCGCGAGGTGATGGACACCCTCGAGCACCACTACCGCGACATGTGCGACAGCGAGTTCACGATCGAGAAGGGCCGGCTCTGGATCTTGCAGACCCGCGTGGGCAAGCGCACGGCGTTCGCCGAGTGGGTGATGGCCTACGAGATGCTGAACGAGGAGCTGATCGACGAGGACACCGCACTGCTGCGGGTCGATGCGAACCGGCTCGAGGAGCTGTTCAAGCGCCGGGTCGAGGACGCCGGCGCCGAACCCATCGCGAAGGGTCTGAACGCGTCGCCGGGCGCCGCGACCGGTGAGGTCGTGTTCAGCGCCGACGACGCCGAGGAGCGCGCGCGTGACGGCGCGAAGGTGATCCTCGTGCGACGCGAGACGACGCCCGACGACTACCACGGCATGATCGCCGCGCAGGGCATCCTGACGAGCGCGGGCGGCACGAACTCGCACGCGGCCGTCGTCGCGCGCGGCGAGGGCATCCCGGCGGTCTGTGGCGCCGACGCGATCAAGCTCGACACGGCGTCGCGGACGTTCAACGCGAACGGCACCCGCGTGAACGAGGGTGACGTCATCACGATCGACGGCTTCACCGGGAACGTGTTCGTCGGGGAGCTTCCGCTGCGGGAGTCGCTGCTGGAGAAGGCCCGCAGCGGCGACGGCGCGGCCCGCGACGAGACGATCTGGAAGGCGTTCGAGCGGCTGATGCAGGTCGCCGACGCGAAGCGGCGGCTGCGCGTGCGCGCGAACGCCGACACGCCCGACCAGTCGTCCAACGCGCGGGAGCGCGGTGCCGAGGGCATCGGCCTGTGCCGGACCGAGCACATGTTCCTCGGCGAGGAGCGCGTCCTGGCGGTCCGCAAGATGATCTTCGCCGACGAGGAGGCCGAGGAGCAGGAGGCGTACGACGCGCTGCTCCCGTTGCAACGGGGCGACTTCGTCGGCATCTTCCGCGCGATGGACGGGCTGCCCGTCACCGTCCGGCTGCTCGATCCGCCGTTGCACGAGTTCCTGCCGGATCTGACGGAGCTCTCGGTGCAGGTCGCGCTCGCCGACGAGCGAGGCGTCGCCGAGGTCGACCTCCGCGACGGCCGCATCCCGCTCGAGGAAGCCCGCTCGAGCCTCCGGAAGGTCGAGCAGCTCCACGAGGCGAACCCGATGCTCGGGCTGCGCGGCGTGCGGCTCGGCATCGTGAAGCCCGGCCTGTACGCGATGCAGGTGCGAGCGATCGTCGAGGCGGCGTGCGAGGTGAAGAAGGGCGGCGGCGACCCGAAGGTCGAGATCATGATCCCGCTCACCGCCACGAAGCCGGAGCTCGAGCAGATGCGCGCCGAGCTGGAGCCCGTCGCGCGGGAGGTCGTCGAGCGCGAAGGCGTCGAGCTCGATCACCTCGAGTGGGGCACGATGATCGAGCTCCCGCGGGCGGCGGTGACCGCCGACGAGATCGCCGAGGTCGCCGACTTCTTCTCGTTCGGAACGAACGACCTGACGCAGACGGCGTTCGGCTTCTCGCGCGACAACATCGGGAAGTTCGTCGCGATGTACGAGGAGCGCAAGCTCGTCCCGGCGAACCCGTTCGTGACCGTCGACCGCAAGGGCGTCGGCCGGCTGATGTCGATCGCGTGCGAGGAGGGGCGGGCCGCGAACCCGCATCTGCACCTCGGGATCTGCGGCGAGCACGGCGGCGATCCGGCGAGCGTTGCGTTCTGCCACGAGATCGGGCTCGACTACGTCAGCTGCTCGCCGTTCCGTGTCGAGACGGCCAGGCTCGCGGCGGGGCAGGCGGCCGTGGGGGAGTACGCGTCGGCGACGGCGTAGCGTTCCGCCAGTAGGCCGACGTAGGCTCCGGCCGTGATCGAGGCCGCCCTCCTCGCGCAGCTCGTCGTCCAGGGCCGCCAGCGGCGAGCGATCGCGTCGGTGCACGCGGCCGAGCGCGAGGCGCTCGCCGAGCAACGCACCCGCGCCCACGAGCTCGGCGCCGCGCGCGCCCGTTGGCTCCATCGCAACGGCGCCGACGCGTCGTTCCCCTGCGGCGTGACGCGTCCCGTGCTTCCCGACGCGACCGACGGCGCCACCCTGCGGGAGCGCCGGACCGAGGTCCAGGTGATCGCGGCGGTCCTTCCGGACCGCGTGACGTTCCTAGTCGAGCCGCCGGCGTCGCTGCCCTCGTGGGATCCGATCGAAGCCGGCTCGGTCGATCGCGCGGCCTTGCGCGACGTCGACGTCGTCGACGCGGACGACGTCCACGTGCCCGAGCCGCTCGCCGAGTCGTTCGAGCCCGAGCCCGAGGTCGCCCTCGTGCTGCGGTGGGACGGCGACCCGGGGGAGCAGCGGCTCACGTTCCGGTCTGCGTGGCTCGCGTGGACGGCGGCGCGGCGGTTCCGCGCGCTGATGGGGTGATCGCCTGATGGGCTTCTTCCTCGAGCTCCTCCTCGGCGACCCCGACCACCACGCCGACACACCGGGCCCTCCGCCCCGTGGCCTGCTGCATCGGAACCCGTTGGCGCACTACGCCTGGGTCCACACGCGCGGCGCCGCGGCCGCATCGCAGATCGAGCTGCGGAACTTCCGCGAGGGCATCGCGCCGGACCTCGAACACGAGATCCGCATGGCGAGGACGCGATGGCTCGAGCGGAACGGCGCGCGCTCGTCGTTCCCGTGCGGGATCGCCGCTGCTGATGCCGATGGCTCCGAGCCGCCGGCCCCGGACGCGTGGGGCGAGCGACCCGTCGCGACGGTCCCCGTCACGGTCGCGGTGACGGACGACGCGTTCGTGTTCCTGCGGGAGGGCGTACCGGACATCGAGCCCGAGCGGATCGTGGAGGTGGGCAGGTTCCCGCGTGCCGCGTTCGTGTCGGCCCACCTCGAGGACGCGCGTGGCAACCGCGTCGCCGCGCCGATCACGGACACGTTCGAGCCCGCGGCCCCGTGCCGCCTCGTCGTCACCTGGCGCCGCGAGGACGGAACCGAGGACCGCGACGTCTTCGGTTTCATGTCGCTCAGCGTGGCCGAGGAGGCCGCCGCCCGGTTCCGACGTTCCGCCTCCGTGACGTGACGCCGCGCACGGAACGCACGCCGCTCGCGCGCTAGCCTCCTGCGTCCCCCACCTCCCCCGTGAGCCTGGAGGTGGAGCATGGATGGTTCGATCCGGCCCCTCAGCCGGCGAGCCTTCGTCCGGGGCGCGTTGGTGACCACCGTCGCCGCGGCCGCTGGGGCGGCGCGGCCGATCCACGAGACGATCGCACGAGGCGCGGCGGTCGCCGACGAACTGCCGGCCCTCTCGGTGCACGACCCGGTCGTCGGCGTCGCCGCCCGCGACGGGCGGCTGCTCGCCGTCGGCGGCCACACCGCCGCACCGCGCGCGTGGGCGCTGGCGCGCGAGGCGTCCGCATGGCAGGCGGTGGCCGGTGACGGCGCGTTCCCGGCGGCGACGAGCCTCCTCGACGTGGCGGCCTCCTCGACCGGGTTCGTCGCCGCCGGCTGGCGCGAGACGTCCGACGGTCCGCGGCCGTCGCTCCTCGCGTCGGGCGACGGAACGTCGTGGGAACCGGCGGACGTTCCACCGGTCGGGAACGGGATCTGTCTCGCCGTCGCCGCGAAGCAGGGCACCGCCCTCGCGGTCGGATCGACGTTCCACGAGGCCGACGTGCGCGAGCCGCAGCGGGCGGTGGCCTTCGTGAGCGACATCGCCGGCGGGTGGGCGGAGGTTCCGCTCGACGGCCTCGCGGCTCCGACGCACGGCGCGGTGACGATGCTCGCCACCGTCCGCGACGCGTTCCTCGTGGCGACGGTCGACGTCGCCGGCAGCCGGCTGTTCGCGTCGACGTCGGCGACCGGGCCATGGCGGGGCGTCGCGACGCCGAAGGCGGATCAGCTCGTGTCGTTCGTCGCGGCCGCCGACACCTCCGCCGGGGTGCTGCTCGCGGGCATCGACGCGCTCGATCGGCCACGGTTCTGGCTCGACGGCGCCCGCGGCTGGCGCGAGACCGCGGCGCCCGCCGGCATCGCCGCCGTGTCCCACGTGGTCGGGTTCGCGCGGACGCCGGCGGCGCTCGTCGCCGCCGGGTCCGACGCCGCCGGCTCGTTCGTCGAGGAGGTGACGGCGGCATGAGCTGCAGCGGCAGCACCACCTGTGGCATGAGCGCCCCGAAGGACTTCGACGCGATCGGCACCGTGCCGGTGCTGTACGGGAGTCCGGGCACCTACTCGCGCAAGACGATCCGGGCGGAGCGCGACTTCTATCACCAGCTCGTCGACTGGGTCGGAACGCTCAAGTACTTCTCGTCGACGTACGGCGGCAAGAACATCCAGAGCGTCAAGTGGATCGGACACGCCGGTGCGTACGTGTGCAAGCCCGGCTGCCACGGCCGTGGCCGTGCGTTCGACATCAACCGCATCCAGTGGAACAACAACGCGACGGACATGTTCGGTGGCGACCACGCCGCGTCGGACCGCACGGTCCGTCGCCGCTACATCGCCGTCGACGCCGCGTGTCGGAAGCACTTCAAGTACACGCTCGATGGCTGGTACAACGGCCAGCACGCGAACCACATCCACGTCGACGACCACACGGCGCCGATCCTCGACAAGGCAAGCGCGTCCGACGCCGGCTTCGTCCAAGCGGTCTGCAACCACTTCAACGGCGCCGGTCTGTCGGTCGACGGCGCATGGGGCCCGGCCACGCAAGAGGCCTGGCGCGATCTCAACCAGACATGGGGGTACCGAGGATGCGACCCGTTCTCCAGCAGGAGCGCGTACGGCGACTGGCTGAACTTCGTGATGGCGCACGGGTTCCGCGACGTGTCGGCCTCCGCCGCGGTCTATCGGTCGTTCCTGTGCTCGTGATGCTCGCGTCGGCGGGGTGCGCCGGGTCCACGTCCTCGTCCGGACCTCCGTCCCCGTCCGTGGGCGAGCCGAGCGGAGCGACGGCGTCGCCGTACCCGCCCGACGGGCCGACGACGAGCGGCCTCGTCGCGTTCTCGCGTGTGGT
>DATHTO010000102.1:0-7780 GCA_035463115.1 Actinomycetota bacterium
CGAGGTCGCGCGCGCCGTCGGCCCGCCAGAGCTCGCTCGCACCGGCTCGACGGACGAGCTCGAGGAACCGGCGCTGCGCGCCGGCCACCTCGGCGTTCGCGGCATCGAGGGCCGCGACGAGGCCGGACGGGTCGTCGTCGAGCCCTGTTGCGTCGGCGTCAGCCACGTCATGGTTCGCGTGGGGCGCCACATCGAACATGCGCTCGACGCTACGCCCGAGCGCCACCGCCGTCTGTGCGATGCATCACGTTCGCGACACGATTGTGCGGATCCGACGGCGACCTGGCGCAAGCGCGGACCGGAACGTCGCACCCGACGGGGCAGCTTCGACCGCCGCGCCGATGGCAACCCGGACCGATGCCTAGCCGAGCGCCTTCCGCTTCTCTTCAGCGCGTCGTTCGGCTTCGAGACGTTCGAGGTCGACGTCGTCGTAGCTGACGTAGGAGAACGCCGCACCGATCGCGGGATGGACGCGTGCGATCTCCCGGTGCATCGCCTGCGCGACGCGCCGGTACACGGCATGGCCTTGCGGCGACGATCGCAGCTCCGTCAGGTGCATCGCCTCGCGCGCGGTCATCTGCATCACGAACCTGACGCGGTACGCCATCGAGACCGCGTACTGGGCGACGTCCAACAGACCGCCGGCCGCGATCTCGTCATGCGTCTCCTTCGACCGCTCCATCACGCGGTCCCACTCGCCGCGCAGATCCGACTCGTCGATCTCGTACGGAACGTCGTACCCGAACGCGGGGGTCAATCGCTGCCACTCGATCGTGAGCGGACGGTGCCGTTGGAGATCGCGGAACGCGCCGTAGTCGCACAGCACGTCGAAGCGGTACTGCGTGCGCTCCCACGCGCGTCCAGGCTTGTGCCGACGGTTCGTCCGGGCTCCGACGCTCGCGGCGAGGATCTCGCCGCGTTGCTCGACGCTCATCGCACGCACGACGCGCAGGAGCTGGTCGTCGGGGAGGTCGCTCGTCGCATAGAGCACCGCCGCGGCGACCTTCACCTCACCGTCCGGGTCATGGTCAACCAGATTGACTTCTGCGCGGGGCTCCGGCTCGACGCCGTCGAGGAGCGTCGTCGCGAGCTCCAGGGTCCGTTCCCGCTGGTCCTTCCAATAGGCGGACCACGCGATGCCGCGATCGGCTTGATCCACCCGCTTCAGGAACTCGGGGATGACCTTCCGCAGCTCGACCAGCATCAGGTCGCCGTAGCGGCGCATCTCTTCGAGCGGATGCACCGCGAGGCGCATCAGCAGCTGCTCGTACGACTGCCCCGTCGCGTAGATCCCGAGGTTCGAGCGCGTGCCCGCGGGCAGCAGCATCCGCAGCGTGTCGCACGTCTTCGCGAGGATCGTCTGGCGGTACACGAAGTCGCTGTCGGACGCCTGCTGCGGGAAGCGATCGCGGAAGTACGCCTCCATCGGTCCGTACATCCGGCCGTACGCGGCGAACACGTCGTCGAGGAACGCCCGGTACCGTGCCTCGAGGATCGTTCCCTCGAGCTCCGGCGGAACCGTCGCGCGCCAGAACCCGCCCGGCCGATCGTCGTAGCGCATGTACCGCGTGGACTGTTCGAGGTACGCGGCGAGCCGTCCCCACTCGAGCGCCTTCGCGAGCAGTTGCGACGACTGCTCGCATGCGAGGTGGACGCCGCCGAGCTGCGCGACGGAGTCGTCGCCGTACTCCACGAAGACGTTCTCGTAGAGGCGATCGGCGCGCGCGCGGCCCATCGCCGTGAGCTCGCCGCCGCCCGTCACGTCGTCGGCGAACTCGTCGAGGAACAGCCGCCGCAACGACTTCGTGGTCCGGGAGTACCGGGCGAACATCGCGCCCTTCACCGCCTCGGGCAGGTTCACGAGCGCGAAGACCGGGCCCTCGAGGTTCGTGAAGTGCCGCGCGAGGAGCGCGCGTTCGTCGTCGGTGAACGGCTCGGAGACGTACGGAAGCGTCATGGGGTCGGTGACGGGGAGTCCGTCGGTGCGACGGTGCCCTGCCAGAGCTGCACGACCGTCCCCGGATCCACCGACGTGCCGGCTTCGGGGTCCTGCATCGCGATGTTCTCGGGGTCCGGGCAGTTCGACAGCGGAGACACCTCGCCGACGATCTCGGCCTGGAGCCCTGCCGCCTCGAGCTCCGAGATCGCACCGTCGGGCTTCTGGCACGTCACGCTCGGCACCGTCACGGTGCTCGGGCCCGTCGACACCTCGACGTCGACCGACGTGCCGGGCTCGACCTCGGTGCCGTCGGCGGGCGACTGGGACGCGATCTGGCCGGGCTCGACGTCGTCGCTCGTGACGTCGGTCGTCTCGCCGAGCGCGAGGCCGAGCTCGTCGAGCGCGTCCGAGGCGGCCTCGGGCGTCATGCCCACGAGGTCGGGAACCACGACGGTCTCGGGTGGCACCGCGACGTAGACGAGGACCTCGGTGTCGACCTCGACGGTCTCACCCGCGCGCGGGTCGGTCCGGATGACCGTCTCGGACGCGAACTGGCCCTCGGCGCGGACCAGGTCACGGCGGACCGGCACGAGCCCGAGCCGTTCGAGGTCGGCCTCGACGACCGGCCAGTCCTCGCCTCGGTAGTTCTCGAGCGTGACGGTCTCGACGTCGTCGCCGCCGAGCGCCTGCGCCAGCAGGAACCCACCGGCGGCGAGCAGGGCCACGATCAGGATGCCGATCAGGACGCCGAGGCCGACCTTGCGCCCCGATCCCGGTTCCTCGGTCTGCGGGGGCAGCACCTGCGTCGACTGCGGACGCGCGATCACCTGGGTGGCCTCGGCGCCGTTCGACGCCGCGAGCAACGGCGTCGCGTCGACGTCCTGCCCGCGGCGTACCCGTTCGAGGTCGTCGCGGAACGCCTGCGCCGTCTGGTAGCGGTTCGCCGGGTTCTTCGCGAGCGCCTTCATCACGACCGCGTCGAGCTGCGGCGGGACGTCGGGGTTCAGCGCCGACGGGAGTTCCGGGGTCTCGTTCACCTGCTTGTACGCGATCGCCACGGGCGAGTCTCCGGTGAACGGCGGGCGCCGGCACAGCAGCTCGTACAGCACCGTGCCCAGCGAATAGATGTCGGTGCGCGCGTCCACCGGCATGCCTTGCGCCTGCTCGGGGGAGAGGTAGGCCGCGGTGCCGAGGACGGCGCTCGTCTGCGGCGCCGTCTCGGCGGTCTCGATCCGCGCGATGCCGAAGTCCATCACCTTGACGGCGCCCTCGCGCGTCACCATGACGTTGGCGGGCTTGATGTCGCGATGGATCACGCCCTGCGCGTGGGCCGCGGAGACGGCGCCGGTGAGCTTCTCCGTGAGCTCGACGGCCTGCATCACGCCCATCTGGCGACCGGACCGCTCGAAGTCGTGGAGCGTCCGTCCCTCGACGAACTCCATCACGATGTACTGGGTGTCGCCGTCGGAACCGGTGTCGTACACGCCGACGATGTTCGGGTGGTTCAACCTGGCAGCGGCCTGCGCCTCGCGCCGGAACCTCGCGACGAACCCGGCGTCGCGGGCGAACTGGGGGAGCAGCACCTTGATCGCCACCGTGCGATTCAGCACCGTGTCGAACCCTCGGAACACCTCGGCCATGCCACCCGAGCCGATCCGCGCCTCGACGCGGTAGCGCTCGCCCACGACCGATCGATCCATGCCCGCCCGCTCTCCCGTCCGCGTCAGCCGTCGAGGTACGCGTCGATCACGGCTCGTGCGATCGGCGCCGCGATCTGGCCACCGGTCGCTGCGTCACCGAGGCCTCCGCCCTCCAGGACGATAACGGAGACCGCGATGCGCGGAGGTTCGCCGGTGCCGGCGGGCGCGAAGGCGCTGAACCAGGCGTTCGGTGGCGAGTCGTCGCCGGTCGTCGCGGTTCCCGTCTTGCCCGCGACCGGGATGCCGAAGCCGCTGAACGCGCTCGACGCCGTGCCGCCCTGGGTCACCGACAGCATCAGCTGCGTCATCTCCGCGGCCGTCCCTCGCGAGATCGGGCGCGACACCGACTCCGTGCCGAACTCGCGGACGGTGCGTCCCTGGGCGTCCCGAACGCTCGTCACGATCCGCGGCGCCATCATCTCGCCGCCGTTCGCGATCGCGCCCGCGGCGAGCGCCATGTGCAGCGGGTTCGTCAGGACGTTGTCGAGGCCGACCGCCGCGTACGCGCGCGCCGGGATCCGGTCGGCGAAGTACCCCGCCTCGGGGAACCGACCGTTCTGGAACGGCAACGCGAACGGGATCCTCGGCTCGTCGCATCCGGTGACCTCGGGCGGATTCGTCATGCAGAACCCGTACGCGTCGGCCTGATCCGACAGCCCGAAGTTCCCGGTGCGCTCGCCGTAGAGATCGAGCCCCATCACGCCGAACGTGACGTTGCACGACTGCTGGAACGCGACGAGCGTCGTGACCTGCGAGGCGCCTCCGGCGCACAGCGCGCCGCCGTAGTTCGTGAGGTCGTCGTCGGTCGTCGGCAGGTCGAGCACGTGCGGGTTCGGCCACGGGGTGTCGACCGATGCGTCGCGCTCGAGCTCCGCCGACGCGGTCACGATCTTGAACCCGGAGCCGGGCAGGAAGAGCTCCTGGAACGCCTTCGACAGCAGCGGCTTGCTCGCGTCGCCGTTCAGCTCGTCCCACGCCGAGCGGATCGCGCGATCCGAACCGCTCGACAGCACGTTGGGATCGAACCCTGGGTTCGAGTAGAGCGCGAGGACGTCGCCGGTCCGCGGATCGATCGCCGCGACGGCGCCGGGCTGCCCCCCGAGGGCCTCCCGCGCGACCCGCTGGAGCTCAGGCCAGATCGTCGTGTAGACGGAGGCGCCCTTCTTCGTCCGTCCGAGGATCAGGTCGGTGACGTTCGACACGGCGAGTTCCGGTGCCGTGCCCGCGAGGTACTGGTTGAACGCCTGCTCGATGCCGGCGCGGCCGAAGATGCGCGAGTAGTAGCCCGTGACGTGTCCGAACAGGTCGCCCTCGGGGTACTCGCGACGGAAGCGGTAGACCTGGTTCGGTCCCGCTTCGACGCTCCGGGCGAGCACCGTGCGGCGGTCGGCGGCGATGATCTGCCCGCGCTCGACCTCGAATTCCGCCCGGATCTGCCGCGTCGCGTTGCCGGGCGAGTCGGCGATCCGCTCGGCGGCGAACACCTGCACGTACGCGACCTGCCCGAACAGGACCGCGAAGAGCGCGACGAGCGCGATGCCGAGGCGGCGGATCTGCCGGTCCATCAGGTGGCGTCCTTCCGACGGCGCCACACGACCCCGTCCCACCGGCCGGCCGAGAGCCGCACGAGCAGGGCAAGGATGATGAACGTCGCCACCCGGCTCGTGCCGCCGTACGACACCAGCGGAAGCGGAAGCCCGGTGAGCGGGATCAGCCGCGTGACACCGCCGACGATCACGAACGTCTGCAACGCGATGACCGTCGTCAGCCCGACGGCGAGCAGCTTCCCGAACGAGTCCTGGCGCTCGACGCCGACGCGCAGGCCGCGGCCGATCAGGATCAGGAAGAGCAGCAGGACGACCGTCGTGCCGAGCAGGCCGAGCTCCTCACCGATCGCGGAGAAGATGAAGTCCGAGGCGACGTACGGGATCAGGTCCGGCGAGCCCTGCCCGATGCCGGTGCCGACGATGCCACCGCTCGCCAGCGCGAACCAGCTCTGCGCGAGCTGGCCGTACCCGAGGTCGTGCACCTTGTCGGGCTCGAGGGCATGCAGCCAGTAGTCGATCCGGGTCTGCACGTGGCCGAAGGCGGTGTAGCCGAGCCAACCTCCGATCGCGAACAGGACCGCCCCGATCGCGAGGAAGGACCACCGCCCGGTCGCCACCCACAGCATCACGACGAAGACGCCGAACAGCAGCAGCGACGCGCCCATGTCGCGCTCGAGGAACAGGACGCCGAGCGAAGCGCCCCACGCGAGGAGCAACGGTCCGAGATCCTTCGCGCGCGGGAACCCGAACCGACCGACGCCCGCGGCGAGCAACTCGCGACGGCTCGCGAGGTACGAGGCGAGGAAGATCACGATCAGGATCCGTCCGAACTCCGCCGGCTGGAAGGAGTACCCCGCGATGCGGATCCAGAGCCGCGCGCCGTTCTCCTCGAAGCCGAGC
Organism: Actinomycetota bacterium; assembly: GCA_035463115.1. Classification (GTDB taxonomy): domain Bacteria; phylum Actinomycetota; class UBA4738; order UBA4738; family HRBIN12; genus BPGL01. The sequence continues at coordinate 6,087 of DATHTO010000102.1, forward strand.
CCCGGCACGATCGGGAGCAACAGCAGGATCAGGCCGGCCAATCCGATCGTGTACGTGTACCCGTCGAGCTGCCGGTCGTCGCGGATCGCGAGCAGCACGACGATGAACGTCACCACGCCGAGGATCAGCCAGGTCGCCTGCTCGCCGGCGACCGTGGGACGCAGCCGGTAGAGGAGCGCGAGACCGAGCCCCGCGAGGACCGCCGCCGTCGGGAACAGCACCGGATCGGCGCGTGGGGCCAGCACGCGCACGGCGATCCATCCCGCGGCGAACGCCGCGCCGATCGCGAGCGCGTACGGTCCGAGATCGCCCGGCACCTCGCCCCGCTGGCCGAGGCCCACGAGCCCGTAGGCCACCAGCGAGATCAGGTAGGCGATCAGCAGCAGGCCGAGGCCGTTGCGGGCGCGCCTCGCGACGCCTTCGGGGACCGCGGCGGCGCTCACGCGGCGCCGCCTCCGCCCCCGCCACCGTCGGCGTTCCCGCCACCGTTCGCGCCGCCGCCACCAGCGCCGCCGCCATCGGCGCCGCCGCCGCCGTCGCGATCGGCGCGCTCCTGCGCGCGGAGGTCCAGCCGGATCTGCTCCACCAGCGCCTCGGCCTCGGCCTGGTCGTTCTGGTTGATCCCGTCGGCGAGGCCCTCGTAGGCCGGCAACGCCATGGCGTCCTCGGCGGGGATCGCCGTTTCGAGCTCGACGCGGGACAGATCGAACCCGACGATCTCGGCGGGGATGCCGCGGAAGATCGCCACGTTGCCGTTCTCGACGCCGACGTACCACCGGTCGTCGACCCACGCCCGGAACACCGCGAACCCCGCACCGAGCACCACGAACACGGCGAGCAGCGCGAGCGCCCACCGGATCAACGTGACGCGGCCGACGGCCGGCGTGCGGCGGTCGCGCTCCGGTCGCGAGGCACCCGCCGTCGTGACGGAACCCGCGTCGGCGTCCGGATCGCCCGAGGCGATGCCCGCCGGCACCGTCGCCGTCGGAACGCCGATCACGTCGGCCCCGTCGGTGTCGTCGCCGACGAGGTCGAGGACGAGCACGGTGATGTTGTCGACGCCGCCGGCACGGTTCGCCGCCCGCACGAGTCGGTCCGCCGCTTCCTGGGGGTTCGTGGGCGTCGCCTCGAGGATGGCCTGGATCTGGTCCTCGGTGACCATGTTCGTGAGGCCGTCGCTGCAGAGCAGCAGCCGGTCGCCCTCGAGGAGTCCGACGTCGCGCTCGTCGACGCTGACGTCCGGCTCCGTGCCGACGACGCGGGTGAGGACGTTCCGGTGGGGATGCACCTCGGCCTCGGCCTCGCTGATCTCGCCGGCCCGGAGCATGCGGTCGACGAGCGTGTGGTCGCGGGTGAGCTGGCGGAGCGCGCCGGCGCGGAGCAGGTACGCGCGGCTGTCGCCGACGTGCGCGAGGTGCACCTGGCCCTCCCGGACGAGCGCAGCGGTGAGCGTCGTTCCCATCCCGGCCACGGAACGGTCCTCCGCCGAACGCGCGAACACGGCGCGGTTCGCCTCGCGGATCTGCTCCTCGAGCGTGCCGTGCCCCTCGCGGAACATCCGCTCGACCGTCTCGAGGGCGAGCTGCGAGGCGACGTCACCGCCGCGGTGGCCTCCCATGCCGTCGGCCACGGCGTACAGCGGCGGCTCCACGAGGAACGAGTCTTCGGTGCCTTTGCGGACCCGGCCGATGTCG
>DATHTO010000103.1:0-33667 GCA_035463115.1 Actinomycetota bacterium
CGAGGTCGCGCGCGCCGTCGGCCCGCCAGAGCTCGCTCGCACCGGCTCGACGGACGAGCTCGAGGAACCGGCGCTGCGCGCCGGCCACCTCGGCGTTCGCGGCATCGAGGGCCGCGACGAGGCCGGACGGGTCGTCGTCGAACATGCGCTCGACGCTACGCCGCAGCGCCCCCGCGGTCTGTGCGATGCGTCACGTTCGGACCGAGATGAGTGCGATCGGCGCCACGCTTCGTCACGCGCGCGGGCGACCGAACGACATGCGCGTGAGCCGAGCCGTGACGGCGGGCATCGCCGACCGCCGACGGCGTCAGCTCCCGTCAGAACAATCGCGGCACCGCGTGAACGATCGCCGCGATCCCTGCGACAGCGAGGACGGCGCCGACCACCCGGAACGCCCCGCCGCGTCTCCACGACGGCCACGCCAGGGCGAGGCTCGCGAGACCGACGCCCAGCTCGATCCCGTAGGTCACGGCGTCGCCCATCCAGTCCGGACCCTACGTGCATGGGACCGGCCGAACCTATGCACCCTCGGCCCGCGGCGATCCGGCGCCCGCTCGCTCCCGGATCGCGTGGCGAGACGCTCGCGCAGGGCGGGCATCGGACGCAACAGGAGGCAAGCATGAAGCGAACGATCGGGCTGCTCGTGAGCGGTCTCGTCGCGCTCTCGCTCGTGTCGACGGCGGGGATCGCGTCGGCGCAGGGCGCGAACGCCACGCTGCACGTGCTGCACGCCGTGCCGGGGGCGACGGTCGACGTCTGCGTCGACGGCGCCGAGGTCAAGTCGAACTTCGAGTACAAGCGGCGGTTCACCGCCGAGCTTCCGGCAGGCGAGTACCGCGTCGTGATCCGTGCGGCTGCTTCGGGTGAGTGCACCGGGGACCGCGTGAAGGGCGCGAACGTGACGCTCGAGGCCGGGAAGAACTACACGGCGGCGGCCGGTCTGTCGAAGCACGGCACGGTGAAGCTGTTCGCCTTCCAGAACGACGTGCGGGACCTCCGCAAGGGCGTCGCGCGGGTCGAGGTGCGCCACATCGCGGCGGCGCCGCGCGTGGACGTCTGGGTGGACGGTGCTCCGGCGATCCGCAGGTTCCCGAACGGGGAGCAGGCCAGGGTCAAGCTGCCCGCCGGCGGTTACACGGTCCGCGTCGCGCCTGCCGGCACGACCACGACGGTGATCGGACCGCGGACGTTCGACCTGTCGGGCGGCACGGCGTACCAGGTCTTCGCGACCGGGAACGGAGACGCCGGCTACAACTTCCTCGTGCTGGCGCAGAAGGTCTGACCCGACGCGCAACGCGAGGAACGGACGTCGAGGCCGGGGGCGCGCCCGCAGCCCCCGGCCTTCGACGTCGGGGTCTTCGACGTGAGGCCTTCGAGACGGACAGGCCTTCGACCGAGCGGCCTTCGTTTCCGACGGCGAACGGTCGTGACGGCGCGGCGGGTAGGCTCTGCCGCCATGGACGTCGCGATCGTCGGAGGCACGGGCCACGAAGGGTTCGGACTCGCGCTCCGGCTCGCGGCCGCCGGACATCGGGTCACGATCGGATCGCGCGACGCCGAGAAGGCGGCCGCCTCGGTCACCGAGGCGAAGGACATCCTCGGGCCCGACGCCGCGGTCGACGGGGCGGAGAATCCGGTCGCCGTGTCGGGCTCGGGCGTCGTGATCGTCACCGTCCCGTTCGCGGGGCAGGTCGCCACGTACGCGACGATCGCCGAGCATCTCGATCCCGGAACCATCGTGGTCGACGCGACGAGTCCGCTCCAGTCGGCGGTCGGCGCGAAGGCATGGCACGTCCTGCGCCCGTGGCAAGGGTCGGCCTCGGAGCTCGCGGCGTCGCTCGTGCCGGACGGCGTCCGCGTGATCGGCGCCTTCCACACGGTCGCCGCCTCGGCGCTGCGAGACCTCGAGCGGCCGGTCGACGAGGACGTCCTCGTGTGCGGCGACGACGCCGACGCGAAGCACGTCGTCGGCGAGCTCGTCGAAACGATCCCGGGGATGCGCTGGGTCGACTGCGGTCCGCTCGAGACGGCGCGGATCACGGAACAGCTCACCGCGCTCCTGATCACCGTCAACCGCCGGTACAAGATCAAGGGAGCGGGCTTCCGGATCAGCGGACGCGACATGTGGGGCGCCCCAGGTTGATCCCCGTCACCGGGTGCGCGGTGGAGCGCCGCCGGTGCGGTCTCAGTCGATGACGGCGAGCAGCTGGCCCGTCTCGACGACCTGACCCGCGCGGATCGGCAGATCCGTGACCTCGCCCTCACGCGTCGACGCGATGTGGTTCTCCATCTTCATCGCCTCGAGGATGCAGATCACCTCGCCGGCGCGGATCTCCTGGCCCTTCTCGATCAGCACCTTGAGGATCGTGCCCTGCATCGGAGCGCGGATCTCCCCGTGCACGTGGCTGCCCTCGTGCGCTCCGTGCGCGCTCGGCGCCTTCGGCGCGAGCTCGCGGCGCTCATCGAAGATCCGCACGGGCACGCGACGTCCGTCGACCTCGACGAGGATGTCGCGCGGTCGAGCCTGTTGGGGCGCCGCGGGCGGCTGCAGCTCGACCTGGCTCGGCAGGTTCGCGTCGGCGAGCGCGCGCTCCAGCCACGTCGTCGTGTGCTTCGACGTCCGGAACGCCTCGGACGACAGCACCCATCGATGCACGGGGATCGTCGTCGGCACGCCTTCGACGTGGTACTCGTCGAGCGCGCGGAGCGCCCGACGCGTCGCCTGCTCGCGATCGGCCCCGCCGACGACGAGCTTCGCGAACATCGAGTCGTAGTCGCCGGGGATCTCGCGTCCCGCCGCGACGCCGGAGTCCACCCGGACGAAGGGGCCGCCCGGCTCCTCGTACGCCGTGATGCGCCCGGGGCCCGGAAGGAAGTTCCGACCCGGATCCTCGGCGTTGATGCGGCACTGGATCGCGTGCCCGCGCGGCCGCACGTCGAGGTCCGCGACGGAACCGCCGAGCGCCACCTCGATCTGGAGCGCCACGAGATCGAGGCCGGTCACCATCTCGGTGACGGTGTGCTCGACCTGCAGGCGCGTGTTCATCTCCAGGAAGTAGAACGATCCGTCCTCGTCGAGGATGCACTCGATCGTGCCCGCGTTGACGTAGCGAGCCTCCGTGGCGAGCGAGATCGCCGCGGCGGCGAACCGATCGCGGAGCGCGTCGTCGACGAGCGGTGACGGCGTTTCCTCGATCAGCTTCTGGTGGCGACGCTGCACGGAGCAGTCGCGTTCGCCGAGGAACACCACGTTGCCGTGCGTGTCACCGATGATCTGGGCCTCGATGTGGTGCGCGCGGTCGACGTAGCGCTCGAGGAAGACCTCGGGCCTGCCGAAGTACGAGGCGGCTTCGCGCGACGCGCGCCGCAGCGACTCCTCGAGGTGCTCGGCGTCGCGCACGACGTGCATGCCCTTGCCGCCGCCCCCGAACGCCGCCTTGACCAACAGGGGATAGCCGATCCTCGGCGCCTCGCGCTTCGCGGCATCGACGTCGACCGGCTCGGGCGTTCCCGGCACGATCGGCATGCCGGCCGCGTCGGCGACCCGACGCGCCGCGGCCTTGTCGCCCATGCCCTCGATCGCCTCGGGCGACGGGCCGACGAACGTGAGCCCCGCTTCACCGACCGCCTGCGCGAAGGCGGCCCGTTCGGCGAGGAAGCCGTAGCCCGGATGCACGAGCGTGGCCTTCGAGCGGCGCGCCGCATCGATGATCGGGTCGATCGAGAGGTAGGACCGGCTCGCCTGCGCGGGACCGATCCGATGGGCCTCGTCGGCCATCTCGACGTGGAGGGCGTCGCGGTCGGCGTCGGAGTAGATCGCGACCGTCGGGATGCCCATCTCGCGGGCGGTCCGGATGATGCGCACGGCGATCTCGCCGCGGTTCGCGATCAGCAGCTTCGGTCTCTTCGCCACTCGCGTATCGTGCCCTCCGTGCTGACCAGGGACGACCTGCTGGCTGCGCTCGCCGCGATCCGCGAGTCGGCCCCCGTGCGCGCGGACGAGGTTACCGGTTCGACGAACGCCACGGCGGGGCAGCTCGCCGACGACGGCGCGCCCGAGTGGACCCTCGTGAGCGCCGGTCATCAGACCGACGGACGCGGCCGGCTCGGCCGCGCGTGGGTCGACGAGCCGGACCGGTCGCTGATCCTGTCGATCGTGCTTCGGCCGGCGATCGCGCCGGGGCGCGCCGGGATCCTGTCGCTCGCCGCCGGCGCGGCGATGGCCGAGGCGATCCGCGAGGTGGCGGGGCTCGACGCGACGTGCAAGTGGCCGAACGACATCCTCGTGGGTCGTGCCAAGGTCGGCGGCGTGCTGCTCGAGTCCTCCGTCGAGGGGGAGCGGTTCCGCTGGGTCGTCGTCGGCGTGGGCGTGAACCTCGTGCCACCCGACGGCGTGGAGAACGCGGGCGGTGTCGGCGACGTCGGCACGCGCGCGCTCGCGATCGCGTTCCTCCGCCGGTTGCATGCGCTCTACGAAGGGGAGGAGCGCGAGTTCGCCCTGCGGGTGCGTTCGTCGTGGTTGACGGCGTCGTCGACGATCGGCCGCCTCGTCGAGGCGACGACGTCGTCGGGCGCGACGGTCGTCGGGCGCGCCGTCGGGATCGACGACTTCGGCGCGCTCCAGCTCTCGACCGACGACGGTGAGCGGCGCGTCACCTTCGGCGAGGTCGTGCACCTCGGTGACGCCGGTGCGTGAGGCGGTCCCGACCGTTGCTCCGTCCGTCGAGGCGGGGTAGCGTCCGCGCATGCCGTTCCCGCGTCGCCTGCTGATCGAGGGCGAGGAGCTGGTGCTCGACCGCCGCCCCCACTGGATCGCGCTCGTGGGCCCGGCGCTCGTCGCGATCGTCGGGCTGATCGCGGCGTGGTGGCTCGCGACGAGGTGGCTCGACGACGTCGCATGGCTGCCGTGGATCGCCTACCTCGTGCTCCTCGTCGTGTATCCGGTTCCGAAGGTCGTCGCATGGCTCACGTCGAACTTCGCCGTGACGAGCGATCGGGTGATCCACCGCGAGGGGTTCATCGCGAAGCGATCGATGGAGATCCCCCTCGAGGCGATCAACGACGTGCGCTTCGACCAGGGCGTGATCGACCGGATGCTCGGCGCGGGCACGCTCGTGATCCAGTCCGCGTCCGAGCAGGGACGGCAGATCTTCGACGACATCCGCGACCCGGAGGGCGTCCAGCGGACGATCTACCGCGAGGGCGAGCGGAACAAGGAGCGCATGTTCCAGGGCCGCGGCGACGCGGCGCCCGCCGCGCCGTCGGTGACGTCGGAGCTCGAGCGCCTCGCCGACCTCCGCGCGAAGGGCATCCTCACCGAAGAGGAGTTCCAGGCGCAGAAGGCCCGCATCCTCCGCAGCGGGTGACCGGCCCGCGGGCCTCACGCGGTCGACGCGTCACGGCTCGAGCAGGAGCACGGCTCTCGCTCCGAGCAGGAGCACGGCTCACGATCCGAGCAGGAGCACGACGTCGCCGACCTCGAGCGTCGTGGTGGCTTCGGGGTTCCGGACCGTCTGGCCGTCGGCCCGGCGGATCGCCAGGACCGGCGCTCCGACGTCCGTGACCTTGCGCCCCCGGAGGTCCGACGCCTCGTCGACGACGCGCTCGGTGACCGGGACCGACCGTCGTGCGCTCGAGCCGCTGTCGAACACGTCGACGATGGCGGGGTCGCGTGCCATCCGAACCATGTGCCGCCCGCTCGAGACGTACGGCGACACGACGCGATCGGCGCCCGCACGCTCGAGGCGCTCCGTCGAGCCCGGTTCCGACGCGCGCGCGACGATGAAGAGATCCGGGTTCATCTGGCGCGCCGTCAGCGTGATGTAGACGTTCGTCGCATCCGAATCGACCGCGCACAACAGGGCGCGGGCCCGCTCGACACCAGCCTCGCGGAGCGCCGGCTCGAGCGACGGGTCGTCGATCAGGTACGCGACGCCGTCCTCGTGCATCCGCTCCTCGAGCTCCTCGTTCGGATCCAGGACGACGAACGGGACGCCGGCGGTCTCGAGCTCGCGCACGGCGGCGCGTCCCACCCGCCCGTACGCGCACACGATGTAGTGGTCGTGCATCGCCGCGATCCGTCGTTCCATCCGTCTCCTCCTCGATCGTCCGCCGATCTCCGCCTCGGCGAGGATCGCCGCGGTGAACGAGATCGCCGTGAGCAGCACCGCGACGCCCATGACCAGCAAGCTCAGGGTGAAGATGCGGCCGCTCGTGTCGAGCTCCCGCACCTCCCGGAAGCCGACCGTCGTCAGCGTCGTCACGGTCATGTAGAGGGCGTCGAGGAACGACCATCCCTCGAACCGCCAATAGCCGATGACGCCGTAGACGACGAGACCCGCGAGCGCCGCGCCGACCCAGGCCAGACGGCGCGGGAGCGACGACACGGGGGTGGCCACGCGCGGACCGTACCCGAGGGCGGGCGCGTCGGCGAGGGGCCGGTCGGCCCCCACCGCCCGGGTAGCATCGGGCCGATGATCGGGCCGATCGACCACGTCTACTACTGGACGCGCGACATGGACGCCGCGGTCGCGTTCTACCGGGACGTGCTCGGCATGGAGCTCGTGCGGCGCGAAGGCGCCGAGTGGGCGGAGCTCGACGGCGGCGCAGGCGTGCGCTTCGCGCTCCACGGCACCGACGACGACGTCCCGCCGAGCGGAACGGTCGTCCTGCGGGTCGACGACCTCGAGGAGGCGCGCTGGACGCTCGGATCCCGCGGCGTCGCGTTCGACGCGTACGTCGGCGAGGTCGAGGGCTTCGCGAGGTTCGCGACGTTCCGCGATCCCGACGGCAACCCGGTCCAGCTGATCGAGTACCGGCGCTGACGTCGCGCGAGCCGCCGCTCGGCCGCCCCTATGCTGAGCCCGTGCGTTCCGAGAGCTGTCCGCGGTGCGGCGAAGCCCTGCCCGCACGGGCGAACTTCTGCCCGAACTGCGGGGCGCCGGTGGCGATCTCGGCCGCGTCGGAACGCCGGGTGGTGTCGGTCGTGTTCGCGGACCTCGCCGGATCGACCCAGCTCGCCACGCGGCTCGACCCGGAACGGTTCCGCGAGGTCCTCGCCGCGTTCCACGGGATGGTCGCCGAGGAGATCGCGTGGCACGGCGGGGTCGTCGAAGGGGTGATCGGTGACGCCGTGCTCGGCGCCTTCGGAACCCCCGTCGCCCGCGACGACGACGCGATCCGCGCGATCCGCGCGGCGCTCGCGGTCGCGGAACGCGCCGACGAGCTCGCCCCCGACCTCTCGCTCACGATGCCGATCCGGGTGCGCGTCGGCGTGAACACCGGCCAGGTCGCGGTCGGCACCGCGGCCGACCGGAACATCGTGATCGGAGCCGAGGTGAACGTCGGCGCCAGGCTGCAGCAGGCGGCGGCTCCAGGCGAGGTGCTCGCCGGCGCCACGACCCACGAGCTGGCGCGCGACGACGTCGAGTTCGGCGACATGCGGTGGGTGTCGGCGAAGGGCTTCGAGAGCGAGCTGCCCGCGTGGCCGGTGCTCCGCCTGCGGCCGTCCGCGCCCGACCGCACGCAGATCCCGCTCGTGGACCGGCGACGCGAGCTCGCGTTGCTCGCCGACACGTTCCAGCGGGCGCGGGAACGATCGCGGGCCCACCTCGTGACGCTCCTGGGTGAACCCGGCATCGGCAAGACCAGGGTCGCGGACGAGTTCGTGGCGAGCCTGCCCGACGACGTGAAGGTCCTGCACGGCCGATCGAGCGCGTTCGAGGAGGAGGTCACGTTCTGGCCGATCGCGCAGATGCTGTACCGCGAGATCGGCGAGGTGCGCGGCGGCGACCCCGACCGCATCGTCGAGAAGCTCCGCGGCCTCGCGACCGCGTGGGTCGACGGCGACGACGTCGAGCGCACCACGCGATCGCTCGCGTTCGCGCTCGGGCTCGGCGAGGAGGGTGGCGACGACGATCGCTACCACGCCGCCGAGGTCCGCCGCGGCGTGCTCGCGATGATCGCCGCCCTCGCCGCCAGCGGTCCCGTCGTCGTGGTGTTCGACGATCTCGAGGATGCCGACCCGCTGCTCCTCGATCTGATCGAGAACCTCGTGAAGGAGGCGCGCAAGGTTCCGCTGCTCGTGCTGTGCGTGGCGCGATGGGAGTTCCTCGAGGACCGGCCGAGCTGGGCCGGCGGGCTCGCCGACGCGGTCACCCTGTGGGTCGAGCCGCTCGCGCCGTCGCACGCGACGCAGCTCGCGATCGAGGCCGGCGGGCTCGCGCACGACGCCGCCGAACGGGTCGCCGCCCACGCCGGCGGCAACCCGCTGTTCATCGTCGAGATCACCGGCATGCTGCTCCGGGAGGAGCGTGAGCCGCCACCGACCAGCGTCGGACCCTCCGGGCGGCTGCTCCCGCCCACGGTGCAAGCGGTCGTCGCGGCGCGGATCGACCAGCTGTCGCCGGGCGCCCGGGAGCTCGTCCGGCGCGCGTCGGTGTTCCCTCGGGGACGCTTCGACCTGCACGAGCTCGAGCTGATCGTCGAGCCCCGGACCGAGTGGCTCGACGAGGCCGAGGACGAGGAGCTCCTCGTGCGCGACGACGACCGGCCGGGGGTGTGGCGCTTCCGCAGCGACGTCCTGCGCGACGTCGCGTACGACTCCCTCGCGAAGCGCGAGCGGCAACGACTCCACCTGCGCGTCGCCAACCAGCTCGGCGCGAGCTCCGACCTCGAGGAACGGTACCCGAGGACGATCGCGTTCCATCTCGAGCAGGCGGCCCGCGCGTCGCTCGACCTGAACCCGAACGATCGCACCCTCGCGGAGCGGGCGGTGGACGCGCTCGCGAGGGCGGGGGACACCGCACGCCGCCGGATCGAGCCGCGCGCGGCGGCGGACCTGTACGAACGGGCGCTGTCGCTCGCCGGCCCCGACGACACCTGGGGCAAGCGCGAGGCGAGGATCGTGTCGCTGCTCGGCGAGACGTACTACTGGCGTGGGGATTTCGACGACGCGGAGGAGTCGCTCCGGCGCGCGCTGTCGATGGCGGGCGACGACGACGACATCGTCGCGCACGCGTCTCGGTACCTGGCCGACGTGATGCTGACGATCCGCGGCGACGATCACCTGGCCGCCGCCCTGTTCGAGCGGGCGCTCGAGGCCGCGCGGCGGCTCGACGATGCGCCGGTGCTGTCGCGCACGCTCCTGATGGCGGGCTGGGTGCCCTACTGGAGGAACGAGCTCGACGAGGCGGAATGGCTGTTCCGTGAGGCGCTCGAGGTCGCGCGGGGGCAGGACCCGCCCGACGCATGGGCCGAGAGCCGCGCCCTCGTCGGTCTGGCGTCGGTGATGTCCCGGGGCGGCGACGAGGAGGAGTCGCTCGCGATCGGTCTCGAGGCCCTCGCGATCGGCGACGACGCGGGGCAGCCGTTCACGTCGGCGACCGCCCACCAGGCCGTGGCCGCGTCGCTCCGGCGGTTGCTGCGGCTGCACGACGCGCTCGAGCACGCCGACGAGGCGGTGCGAACGCTGCGTGAGCTCGGCGCCCGGTGGGAGCTCGCGGCCGCGCTCGGCGACCGCGGCGCGATCCATCGGCTCGCGGGCAGGCTCGACGAGGCCGAAGCCGATCTCCGCGAGGCGTTCCTGCTGTGCCGAGACCTGAACGAGCGTGCGCTCGTCACGTGGACCGCGGCCGAGCTCGCCAGGACGCTCGCCCAACGGGGCGACGTCGCAGCCGCAGAGACGCTCCTCGCCGAACCGATCGCGAGGGCGGCCGAGCACGAACCCGGATCGGCGTCGGCGCTCCTCACCGCCGAGTGCGTCGTCGCCCTGGCGGGCGGCGACCGCGAGACGGCGCTCGCGAAGGCGAAGGCCGCCGCCGACGCCGAGGCGCCGCCGAAGGGCAACGCGGTCATGCATGCGGCCGCGGTCTGGTGGATCGCGCGGCTCTTCGGGACCGACGAGGCAGGCGGCGAAGACGCCGTGGCGGAAGCCAAGGCCCGCCTGGAGGCCCACGGACGCCGGCAGTCGATCGTCGAACCGCAGCTGGTGGACGGCCTGGTCCCCACGTCGACACCGCGCTGACCTGCGCGAACACCCGTTCCTCCGGCGTCGACGGGATCGCGGGCGCGTGGCAGATCGGCCTCGATGCTTGCAGTGGGTCAGCCGTCCCGGCAGGCTCGGCGGGTTCCCCCGGGTTGTCACGCCCCATGGATGCCCGGTTGGATAAGGAGCCGCATGCCGACGGAGCGATCCTTCCCCATCGCGTTCCGCCTGGCGGCCGCCGTCGTGGCGGTCGTCCTCCTCGCCTTCTTCGTGCCGGTCGCCGCGCGCGTGGCGAACGCCGTGACGGAGGACGACGTGCAGCAGGCGAGGGACGACCGCAAGGCGGCGCGCGCCGAGAAGCGTCAGCTCTTCGCCGACCTCGCCGCGATGCAGTCCGAGCTCGCGGCGGTCCAAGCCCGCCTCGCCGAGGCGTCGGCTCAGGTCGAAGCGGCCGACGAGCTCCTCGCAGAGACCGAGGCCGAGCTGCTCGCCACCGAGCAGCGCCTCGAGCGGACGGCCCGTCGGTACGACCGCATCGTGGCCCAGCTGAACGATCGCATCACCGAGGCGTTCATCGAAGGTCCCGGCTCCAGCTTCGGCTTCCTGCTCGGCGCGACGTCGATCACGGACCTGTCGGACCGGATCGAGTTCGTCGACGCGGTCGCGCGGTCGGACGCGGGACTCGCCCAGGAGGCGGAGAACCTGCGGAACGTCCTCGAGGCCGATGCCGCGCGGCTCGAGGACCTGCGCCGCGAACGCGAGCGGCGCGCGGCCGAGGCCGAACGACACCGGAAGCAGATCGCCGCGGACCTGGAGCGCCAGGAGCAGCTCACGGCGCAGATCGACGCGGCGCACGACGAAGCGATCGCCGACGCCGAGGCCGCCGACAAGGATCTCCGACAGCTGGAGCGCGAGCTCGCGCAGCAGCAGAGCGCGTTCGGCGGGCACTCGGGCGTGCCGATGCCCGCCGGCTGGGAGGACGTCCTCGAGGTGTGTCCGGTCGGGAGCCCTCGCGGGTTCGGTGACGGGTTCGGGGCGCCCCGCTACGTCGGGGGGTACCACCCGCACCGAGGGGTCGACATCGTCGCGCCCGAGGGAACACCCGTGTACGCGCCGTTCGACGGCGTCGCGTCGGACGCGTCGAACCTCTACGGCGGAACGAGCGTGTACGTCAGCGGCAAGTACGGACGCGTGTACAACGCGCACCTGTCGTCGATCGCGAAGCTCGGTCCCGTCTCGGCGGGCGACGTGATCGGCTACGTGAGCAGCACCGGCCTCGCGGGCGGGTCGACGCCGCACGACCACTTCGAGTTCTTCCCGAACGTCATGCCGTCGGGCTGGCCGACCAGCTACTACGGGTACTCGCAGATCGACGGGCGGCTGAACCCGTACCCGATGCTCGTCGCCGCCTGCGGCTGAGCCACCGACGTCGGCGCTCCCTCGCGCCCGGCGATCAGTCGAGCCTGCGGGCGCGGAGCAGCAATCCGATCCCGATCAGCAACGACGCGCCGGCGACGACCAGCAGCACGGTCGAGAGCGTCGCTCGCGAGCCGTCGGGAGCGTCCCCCGACGGCAGCGGCGCCGGAACGCCGCCGACCACGAGGAACCCCGGCGCGTCGATCTCGGCCTGCGCCTGCTGCGCGCCGATCGAGTCCTGGGTGTCGAGCCTGGTCCACGAGCGGCCGTCGGACGACCACAGCAGATGATGCTCGTTGGCGTGCAGGTTCGGCGTGGCCGGATAGACGAGGATGGCCGTGATCGGGATGTCGAACCGCTCGACGTCGCCTCCGGGCTGCGTCGCGGCTCGGATCTCGACGACGTTGCCGAACGGCTCGAGCTCTCCGGGCAGCGGGGCGACGGTCGACGGCGCCTGCGGCGAGATCTCGATGCGGAGCCTGCTCGCTCGTCGGTCTTCGACGACGCCGGTCGGCGCGGCCAGGGTGACCTGGTTGTCCGGCGTGAACACGACGTCGGGGGCGGTGCGTCCGTCGCGGAGCGGCAGCCGGAACGTCGCGCCGCTCGGTGGTTCGTTCGTCGGCGCGAGCGCGGCGGGTGGATCGGCCCACCGGTAGTCGACGCCCGTGACGAGGCCATCGAGGAGCGGCCGGCGCGCGAGCGGCGACAACGACGCCGACAGCGCGGCGAGCGCGATCCACGACGCGGCGGCCACGGCGCCCCACACGAGCGCACGCCGCCTCATCGGATCGGCAGCGCCTCGACGGGATGCGTGGCGAACGCCGGCGGCCACACCACCACGTGCTCGCCCGGACGGATCCACTCCCAGATCACGCCCGCGGCGCGCAGATTGTCCCCGGCGTCGCGCGTGCCGGGCGCCCCGAACCGGAGCCCGCTGCCGTTGGGGAGCGCTCCCAGAGGCAGGTTGACCGATCTCGCGGCGGCCGCGACGGACGGCGGCGACGGGGAGGCACCGGTCGTGGCGTCGGCGTTCGGCAGCACCTCGCGGAACAGCGCCCACGCGGCGGCGAACCCCGCGAGGGCCGGGGAGCGCATCTCGTCGCCCCATCGGTCCCGGTACTCGGCCTTGGCCCGATCGAGCAGGGCGGCGGCGCCCGGAGCGAGGCCCGCGGTCGCGATCGCGTCGGCGTCGGGCTTGTCCGACGCGAACAGGCCGACGGCGTCCGTGCCGAGCGCCTCGCCGAACTGCGGCATGCAGTAGCTCGACGAGGTTCCGATGCTCGCCACGAGCGGCACGTGTTCGGCGATCAGCGCCTCCCGCATCGCGATGCCGTCCTGCAGGTACGCGCTCACGAACAAGACGTCGACCCCGGCCCGGTCGATCCGTCGCGCGACGTCGCGCATGTCGACGTCGTGCGGGTCGTAGCCGAAGCGGCCGACGAGCGGCAGCGCTCGCTCGTCGATCTCCGCGAGCGCGCCGGCCGCGACGCTCCGTCCGTAGACGTCGTCGACGAAGGCGACGCCGTAGCGGAGCTCGCGCGGATCGCGCCCGAGCTCGTCCGCCAGACGGTCCGCGACGAAGGCGATCGCGTTGCGACCGAGGACGCCGCCGGTCGGCGGCATCCGGAACGTCAGCTCCCCTCGGCGGACGTCGCCCGGCAGCATCCCGACGGCGCCGGTCTCCCAGAACACCATGCCCTCGGCGGCCGTCGCCCGGGCGATCACCGACGAGATCGTGCTGCCGTACGAGCCGACGACGAGCGAGATGCCGTCGTCGGCGAGGAGGTCGACGGCGGCCGGAGCGGCGTCGGCCTGCGGAACGTCGAGCGAGACGAGCTCGATCGGCCGTCCGTCCACGCCTCCGTCGGCGTTCACGAGGTCGGCGGCGAGCTCGACCCCCCGGTGCTCCTCGATCCCGCCGGGACCTTGGGTGCCCGAGAGCGGATAGAGCGCGCCGATCCTGATCGGTTCGGGGGCCGACGAGCACGCGGTGAGGCTCGCGGCGAAGGTCACGGCGGCGACGATCGCGGCGCCGCGCCTCACCGGAGCACCGCCACGACGTTCGCGACCGCGTGGGTGGCGGCCGGCGTGGTCCACGATCCCGTCGCCCACCGCTGCCAGCCGAAGAGCAGCCCCGCGCCGAGGTCAACCGGAAGCGCCGCGATGCCGTACAGCGGCGCGTGGACCGCGGCGAACAGCAGAGCGGAACCGACGACCGCCGCGATCGCGCCGAACCGCTCGAGCGCCCCGTACGCCACCCTGCGGAAGAGCGCCTCCTCGGCCACGGCGGCGAGGATCGACACCGGGAGGATCCACGCGGACGCGGCGAAGGGGACCGGCGTTCCGGCGGCGGCGGCGGCTCCCGCGATCGCCGCGAGGCCCACGGCGAACGCCGCCACGGCGCCGACCCGTGGGGCGGCGATCGACCGCGTCGCGAGCGAGCCCTCCGCGGGTGGCCGCGCGGGCCGCTGCGGGACGACGAGGCTCGCCGCGAGGATCCCGCCGAACAGCACGAGGGCGGCCACGATCCGAGCGGCGCCGCCGAGCGGCGCCGTCCACGCGCGAGCGGCGAGGAGCAGCGCGCCGACGGCGACGAGCGTCGCCGTCGCGAGCGCATCGAGGCGGCCCGTGGACACGCCCGACGTTGTCCACGGGCGGTGCGTCGCCGGGTCCGGCGTCACGCTCGCACCTCGAACGCCACGGCCTCGATCACGCGAGGATCGAACGGCGCGTGGTCGTTCGCCACGAACTCCACCTTCAGGACGTGCAGGCCCGGTCCGACGTCGCGGAGCGTCTGCTCGAGGCCGTCGGTCATCGACACGAGCTGATCGTCGAGCAGCACGTGGATGTGCCCTTCGTCGGGTCGCAGCTCCGTGCTCGTCTGCTGCACCACGCGAGCCCCGTCGAGCTCGATCTCCACATCGACCGTCGGGCCGACGGTTTCGTCGTCCGTCGGCGAGACGATCCTCAGCGTCGCGTCGGTCGAGGGCCGAGCGCCCTCGGTGCCGACGCTCGTGCCGTGCCCCGCCCCGGCCGTGTCGGTCGGCGACGGCCCGTCCCCGGCGCCGGCGCCGCACGCGGCCAGCACCACAGCGAGCGCGATGAGCGCGGGAACCCGTCTCACGGCGCGTCACCGATCGTGGCGCGCAGCGTCGCCTGCAACGGGCTCCCCTCCACGGGCACCGCGGTGAAGTCGAAGATGTGTGCCCCTTCCTCGAGGTCGACGTTCGCGACGAAATGGCCGGGTCCGAAGCGTAGGACATCGGCCGGCCTCGCCGGCCCGCCCGGCGGCACGACCACGAACGAGGCGCGCTCGAGCTGGAGCTCCGCCCCGGTCGCGTCGAAGATCGTGACGTGGACCTGGTTCGTTCCGGGGGCGCCCGGATCGACGTACAGCTGCGCGGAACGTCCGTCGCGGTACGCGACCGTCGTGATCGACGGCTGTCCCGGCACGTCGGCCACCGAGGTGGTCGCGCCGGGCGTGGTCGTCGTCAGGATCATCGGAACGTCGACGACCTGCGCGCCGGTCCGGATCTGGGCCGTGACGTTCCAGGTCCCGGCGATCGACATCGCCGAGCCCTGCGCGGTCCAGCGGTCGCCGTCGCGCTCGAGCTCGAGCTGCGCCGTCGCGGCGTCGTCGGCGCCGGCTCGCGCGAACCGCAGCGTGACGGCGTCGACGTCGGCGGGCGCGGTGGTGTCGAAGTCGACCACCTCGGCGGAGAACGTGTTCGAGCCGGCGGTTCCGGGGGTGGCGCGCAGGGTCACGCGGACGGTCGTTCCGAAGTCGCTCCCTTCGGCACTGATCGACGGGGGAGCGTCGGGCGCGGACCGGCCGACGCCGCCCGGCGGCAGGCCGGTCAGCGTGCCCGTGAGCAGCGCGACCCCGAGCGCGACGAGGACCTCGGCCCGCACGATCCGCCCGAGCGGCGCCGCGTCGCCCCCGGCGATCCTCGGGATCGAGCGTCGGCGGTTCACCGCGCCGAACGCGACGAGGACGAGCGCGAGCGCGATCTTCGCTGCGAGCACCTGCCCGTACCCCGTGTCGATCGTCCGCCCGAGCTCGCCGATGCCGCCGGTCTCCTGCAGCGCCCGGATCGTGCCCGTGGCGATCACGACCACGACCGCGACGAGCGCGATCGACGAGAAGCGGCGGACCGCGTCGACCGGCGGGTCGTTCCGCCGCTCGCGCAGCAGCAGGGCCAGCAGGAGCAGGCCGCCGATCCAGATGCCGACCGCGGTCATGTGCGCGGTCTGCCCGAGCGTCTGCGCGATCCCGTCGGCATGCCCGCTCGCGGCCCGTGCCCACCACGCGGCGACGGCGGCCGCGCCGGCGATCCCGAGCGTCACGAGGGTGGGTCTCGCCGCGGCGAGGACGGCGGTCGCGGCCGTCGCGCCGACCGCGACGAGCAGGCGCACATAGCCCGCACCCGTGTCCGAGCCGAGGAACGTGCGCGTCGACGTGCCGATCTGCTCGACCTCCGACGCGAGGGTGAGCAGGGCGCCGGCGAGCGCGACGACACCGCCCGCCACCACGACCACGCGGAGCGAGCGGGGCCGACGGCCGAACGCCCAACCGGCGACGACGGCTGACGCGACGACGAGCGACAGCCCGACGTACAGGGCGGCCCGTCCCGCGACGCCGACGAGGGTGGGGTCGGGCGACGAGGCCGACACGTCCCCCCGCGGCACCTCGCCCGCCTCGCCCACGCCGAAGGAGAAGGCGCCGGACGTGAAGTGGCCGTCGACGGTCGACACGACCACCCAGTTGACCGTGTAGACGCCGTCGTCGAGGCCGTCGGGCACGTCCGACGCCAACCCGCTCCGCCCGACGCCGCTCGGCGGGCCGACCTCGACAGCGCCGCCGCCCGCGTCGAGGACCTCGATCTGCGAGATCGCGGGGTCGGGCGGTTCCGTGAACCGGATCGTGATCGCGTCCGGCGCCGACGCGAGCGTCGAGCCGTCGGCGGGATCCGACGACACGAACCCCGCGTGCGCGGAGGCGGGCCGGTCCAGGGCGAGCATCGCGAGGACGACGGCGACGCCGATGACGATCCCCCGAAGACGTCGCATCTCCGGCGTCGTCATCCGTCGATCCCGTTCGTGAACGAGACCTTCGACAGCACGCGGGGGGAGAAGGGCGCGTGATCCGCGGCCACGAACTCCGCCTCGAGCACGTGGCTCCCCGGCGCGAGGGAGCGGAGGTCCAGGACCTGCACGGTGCCATACGTCATGGAGACGACCTCGCCGTCGATCGAGAGGTGGATGTGCCCCTCGTCCGGGGACAGCTGCGTGCTGGCTGCCTCGACGACGCGGCCTCCCTGGAGGTCCATCACGACCTCGAGCTCATCGCTCGTCAGCGTCTCACCGTCGAGCGGCGCGACGATCGAGAGGGTGGCGGTCGACGCCGGCCGATCGCCTGTCGGCTGGCCGCCGGCCGCCGGGGTCGGCGACGGCGTCGGTCCGAAGACCGCCCCGGGGACCACGGCCGACGCGAGGAGCACGACGATCGCCGCGCCGAGCAGCCCGAACCCCGCGCCGCGCGGGAGCCGCGGGAACCCGGTCCCTCGCACGCGCGACCAGCCCATCCAGCCGATCCAGAGCGCGGCGAACACCATCGCGATCGCGAGGGATTCGTCCGCCCCGCCCGCGTGTGCGAGGAGACCAGCTCGCATCGGCGGTCAGGCGCTCCGCGTCCGCGCGCCGCGCGCGGCGGCGATCCCGGCGATCCCCGCGATCACGCCGATCGCACCGACGAGGATCGCGATGAGCGCGGTCGTTCGGGCCGAGGACGCGTCGTCCTCGGCTTGGGCGAGCGTCGCCTGCACGGCGGCCAGTTCGTCGGCCGCCCGCGTGGACTCCTGCTCGAGCCTCGTCGCGAGCTCCTCGTTCGACGGCGCGTCGACCGCGGGGAACGCGAGCTCGGCGATGTCGTTCACGTCCGAGAACGTGCCCGGCCCGGAGGTGACGGTCTCGTCGACCTCCTCGCCGTCGACCGTACCGGTGATGTGGAACGTGTACTCGCCGGGCTGCGACGGAACGAACCATCCGCGGTAGTCGCCGGGCTCGCCGTAGACGCCGACGAGGAAGTTCGGCTCGAGGTCCATCGTCATCGACCGGTCGCCGTAGGAGACCTCGACCTGCAGGTCGCCCGGACGGAGGTCGGTGACGGGTTCGCCGTCGTGCGTCACGAGGACCTCGACGCTGTTCGGCTGCGTCGAATAGGCGGGCTCGGTGCCGAACCCGACGACCATCGCGAGATCGCCCTCGCCGACCTCGGTGTGTGCGAGCGCCGGGGCGACCGTGAACGCGGAGACGCCGGCGGCGAGCGATGCGACCGTGAGGCCGCGGACGAGCATCTTCATGGTTCCTCCCTGCATCCGGGGCGCGCGGACGCGCCTTCGGGATCCGGCGTCAGCGACGGAGCAGGGGAGGGCCGCGCCCGGGAGGCGGCGCGAGGACCGCGAGCGGGACGAACCGCCGGGCGGCCGGAAGCGCGATCGCGATCGCCGCCCGCTGATGGGGAGGGGTCGCGCGCGCGAGCGAGTCGGCGAGGCGTTCGCCGGCGCGTCGGACGACGTCGAGGAGCCACGCGCCGGCCCGGGCCAGCGCGAGCTGGATCGCCAGGCCGACGACGACGACGAGCGCGTCGCTCGGCCCGGCGCCGAAGAGCGATCCCGACGCGATGCGCTCGGCGATCTCCATCGCCGCGAAGGCGCCGAGCTGGAGCCCTGCGAGACGGCGGAACAGCGTCGCGCGATCGGGCGCGTCGCCGATCCGGCCGAGGCCGACGGCGGCGGCCGCCATCACCGAGACGATCGCGAGGACGAGGCCGGGCCCTTCCAGCAGATGGAGGTAGGCGTGGCCGGTCGCGGCGAGCACGCCGGCGCGCTCGTGGCCGTCGGGGTGGACGAGCGCGTACGTGATCCCGTGCCCGAGCAGCACGGCGGCCGCGGCCAGGCCGATCGCCCAGCGGGCGTCGCGGACGCGCGCGGCTCCGTTGCCCTGGAACATGACCTCTATCGTACGCTCGCGCCCGACATCGGTCGGAAGGAGCGGACGTGACGGACGGCGGTTCGGGAGCGAACGTGCGACGGGTCGGCGTCGTCGGCGCGGGGCTCATGGGCTCCGGGATCGTCGAGGTCGCAGCCCGCGCCGGCGCCGAGGTCGTGTTCGTCGAGCCGACGGCCGACCTCGTCGCCGCCGGACGCGCCCGGATCGAGCGCTCGCTCGCCACCGCGGCCGACCGGGGCAAGCTCGACGCGGCGGAACGCGACGCCGCCCTGTCGCGCATCGTCGGCGACTCCGACCTGGGAGCCCTCGCCGACGTCGACGTCGTCGTCGAGGCGGCGACCGAGGACGAGACCGCGAAGGTCGAGGTGTTCCGACGGCTCGACGCGGTGACGCGACCCGCAACGGTGCTCGCGTCGAACACGTCGTCGATCCCGATCGCCCGGTTGGCCGCCGCGACCGCACGTCCCGATCGCGTGATCGGGATCCACTTCTTCAACCCGCCGCCCGTGATGCCGCTCGTCGAGCTGATCGCCGCCGACGGCACGAGCGAGGACACCGTGGCGTTCGCGCGCGGATGGGCCGCGGCGCTCGGCAAGACCACCGTGCTGTCGCGCGACGAGGCCGGATTCATCGTGAATCGCGTCCTGATCCCGTTCCTGAACGACGCGATCGGGCTCCTCGATCGGGGCGTCGCGACGCGCGACGACATCGACACCGCGTGCCGCCTTGGGCTGGGCCATCCGATGGGCCCCCTGCAGCTCGCCGACCTGATCGGGCTCGACACCGTCGCGTCGATCGGCGAGGTGCTCGCCTCGGCGAACGAGGACGAGCGGTTCGGTCCGCCGGAGCTGCTCCGCCGCCTCGTCGAGCAGGGGAAGCTGGGACGGAAGACCGGCGAAGGCTTCTACCGGTACGACTGACGGCTCCGCGTCACGTCAGCGAGCGCGGCCGCCCGTGGGGACCCCGCGGAACCGGTCGACGAGACCGCTCGCGTAGCCGACGAGCTTCGCGACGTCGATGAAGCCGAGCAACGCCGGCACGACCGCCGTGGCGAGGATGCGGTCGCGCGGCGTGGTCAGCCGGCGCCACGACCGGACGATCGGTGTGCGGGCGTACGCGACGCCGCCGACGAGCGCGAGGACCCTCGCCCACGTCCGCCCCGACGCGATCGCCAACGAGAGCGCCGCGTACACGGCGAACCGCACGGCGTGCCGTTCCGGGTACATGCCGGCGTGGGCGTCGCCCCGCGCGTACCGCGCGTACTGCGTCCACGTCGCGGCGAGCGTCGGCCGCACACGCCACCGGGCGACGGCGCCGGGCGCGAACCGCATGTCGAGCCCGCGTTCGCGCCACCGGTGGTCGACCCACATGTCCTCGCCGATCGGGAGCCACTCGGGGTAGCCGCCGACGGCGTCGAGCGCGTCGCGGCGGAACGCCACCGACCGGGAGCTCGGCATGTACGTCGCCGGGTCGATCTCGTCGACGGACAGCGGAAGGTTGACCGACGTCACGCACGCCTCGTAGAACCCGTCGACGATGGGCTCGGTCCATCCCATCGCGACGTCGGCGCCTGCGTCGATCGCCGCGACGAGCGCGTCCAGCCATCCGGGCACGTAGCCACAGTCGGCGTCGGCGACGGCGATCACGTCGTGGGCGGCGCTGCGGATCGCGACGTTGCGACCTCGGGCGATGTTCGCGCCCGGTTCCACGACGACCGTCACGCCGTCGGTGCCGCGCAGCAGCTCGAGCGTCCCGTCGGTGGAGCCGCCGTCGACGACGACGATCTCGTCCGGCGCCCTCGTCTGCTCACGCATCGACGCGAGGAACCCGCCGACGTGGTCCGCGGCGTTCAGCACCGTGGCGACGACGGTGACCTTCACGCCCGCACCGCCGTGCGTGCCGTGCCCGCCACCGCGTCCCGGTAGGCGTCGAGCGTCGCCTCGGCCGTCGCGTTCCACGAGAACGTCGCGGCCCGGTCGCGTCCCCGGGCGACGAGGTCCGCGCGCAGGTCGTCGTCCGTCAGCGCCCGAGCCAGGGCGTCGGCCAGCCCGCCGACGTCGAGGGGATCGACGAGGATCGCGGCGTCGCCCGCGACCTCGGCGCACGCGGGCGCCGTCGACGTCACCACCGGAACGCCCCGCGCCATCGCCTCGACGATCGCGAGGCCGAACCCCTCGTAGAGCGATGGGTACGCGACGAGGTCGGCCGCCCGGTACAGCGCGTCGAGCTCCTCGGCGTCGAGCCGCCCGGTGCGGACGATCGTTCCGGGGCCCGGGCGGGCGAGCTCGGCGTCGACCTCGTCCATCAGCCACCCGTCGGGTCCCGCGAGCACGAGGGCGTGCGGCACGTCCCGCGCGAGCTGCCGGTAGGCGCGGATCAGTCGGACCTGGTTCTTCCTCGGCTCGAGCGTTCCGGGGCAGAGCACGAACGGGCCGTCGACGCCGTGACGCGCGGCGACCTCGCCCGGTTCGACGTTCGCCGCGGGGAGCGACGACGCGAGGGGCGTGACGCGGATCCTGTCCGGGTCGGCCCCGCGATCGATCAGGTCGTCTTCGGTCGCGTGCGTCGGGACGAGCAGCACGTCGGCGCGGCGCACCGCGGCGCGAGCGCCCGTCCGGTACAGCGTCCGCCACGCGGCAGGGAACGCCTGCGGGAACCGGTCGAACGCGAGATCGTGCACCGTCACGACGAGGCCCTGGCCGTCGGCGGCCGGCGGCACCGCCGCG
This sequence comes from Actinomycetota bacterium, assembly GCA_035463115.1. GTDB lineage: Bacteria > Actinomycetota > UBA4738 > UBA4738 > HRBIN12 > BPGL01. The sequence continues at coordinate 21,139 of DATHTO010000103.1, forward strand.
GGGTTCGTCGCGTGCAGAACGTCGGCGGTCGCGAGCCGCTCCGGGAGCGGAGGCCGAGCGACGAGGTTCCACGACGGATACAGCCGGCGGATCGGCCATGGGATCTCGACGACCTCGTGCTCCCGGCCGAACCTGCGCGCCGGCGCCCCGTCGACGCGGCTCCGGAACAGCGTGAGCTCCGGTTCGGCCATCGCGTCGAACGCCTCGACGAGCTCCCACACGTAGGTGCCGATCCCGCCCGGCGCCGAGGACCACAGCTGATCGACGTGGAACGCGACCCTCACCGGGACGCCTCGATGCACTCGCAGCCGTCGGGTCCCACGGTCGCGGCGTGGACCGTCCCGGGCTCGAGGTCGAGCCGGTCGCCCGCGGCGAGTCCGACGTCCCCGCCGTCGACGTGGAAGACGATCGAGCCGCCGAGGCAGAACAGGACCTTGTGGTAGCCGTGCTCGTGGGCGCCGTAGCGGTCGCCCGGACCGTTGCCCCACGCGCGAGGGGCGGAGCATCCTTCGGCGGCGAACGCCGCCAGCGCATCGGCCTGCGTGGTTCGACCGGCGGTCCTCACTGCGCCCATCGCGTGCGGATGCTACTTCGGAACGCCCGTCGCCCACCTTGCTCCCGGTGCCCGCCCGGCGGTAGAACACACATCTGCCCGCCTCGCGAGAGGGGGGCTGCGGCATGCCGCGGAACGCGCTTCGTGCGTTGGTCGGTCTCGTCGTCGTGGGAGCGGCGCTCGGTGCGGCGATGCCGGCTGGCGCGACGTTCCCGGGCGACCCCGCCGAGATCATGTTCGCCCGCTGGGGACCCGACTTCCGCAACTACGGGTTCTCGACGATCCGGCCGGACGGCACCGGTTCGCGCCCGGTCGGCTTCCGCGGCATGGAGGATGCTTCGTGGGCGCCGGACGGGCAGAGCTTCGCGTACGCGGCGTACGTCGCCGGGGGGCCGAAGGTGTTCATCGTCGACGCCGCCTCCGGCTCCCGGTCCCTCGTGGTGGCATCCGAGGACTTCCCGGTCGACATCGAGTACATCGGCGGCGTGGCGTTCGGTCCCGGTGGCGATCGGCTCGTGATGGGGGTCCAGGTACCGATCGAGGAGCCCGACGATCCGTTCGATCAGCTCTTCGTGGTCGACGTCGACGGAACGGACCTCATGCAGATCTCCGGCGAACGGGAGCTCTCGTCGCCGGACTGGTCGTCGACGGATCGGATCGTGGCCACGACCGGTCCTTCTGGCGTCTCCAGGCGAACGACGTTGGTCTCCCTCGATCCCGACGGAGGCGGCGTCGAGCGCGTGATCCGGCTCGAGGCATCGCGCAACCCCAGGATCTCGGTGAACGGGAACCCCTCCTGGTCGCCGGACGGGTCCGAGATCGCCTTCATCTCACAGTCGGGTCGGCGCCGTCCGGACGTCTGGGTCGTCGACGATGACGGCACCGACGCCCAACGCGTGACCGACACCCCGCAACGGTGGGAGTGGAGGGTCGTGTGGTCGCCCGCCGGCGACGCGCTGGCGGTGTCGATCGGCGGACGTGATCCCGACGACATCACGGATCTCTGGGTGGTGCGGACCGCGGGTGGCCGAACGCGCCTGACCGACACCCCACGACGGGAGGAGATCGTCATGACGTGGAGGGGCGCGTAACGAGCGGGCCTTCGGTGCGCTAGCTCTCCAACCGGAGCACGGCCCTCGCACGACCCAGCGACGCGTGCGGCACGAAGATCGAGGCGGTGGCGCCACGGTCGATCTCCTCGCCGCTCGGCACGTCGGTGTGCGGGTCGAGCCCGGCCTCGCGGAGCTTGGCCAGGGCCGCGGCGACCTCGACGACCGGCATCGTGACGAGCAGCGCACACCCGTCCCGATCCGTCGGAAGGTCGGCGTCGTCGGCCTTGTCGACCTCGTCGATCGCCGCGAGGAAGTCCTCGAACGAGAAGCCGTCGGGGAGTTCCTCGCCGCGGCTCACCGGACGTCGCCGCGCCCGTGCTGCGACGGAACGCCCTTGCGCGCGAACGGCGCGTTCGGGCCGTGCCACGGCTCACGCGCGTACTTGCGCACCTGGAGGGCCCCGACGCCGGTCGCGTCGATGCGCCCCTGCAGGACCCAGACGTTCGGCTTCGGGCTCTCCTCGACGAAGTAGCGCTCGAGCGCTTGGACGATCGCGCGCTCGTCCTCCGGGGTGAGCCCGTCGGGGAGCTCGAACCGTCGCTCACCCTCGTCGATGATCCCCATCGTCGTCGAGCTCCTACAGCGGGATGTTGCCGTGCTTGCGCGCCGGCACGGCCTCGCGCTTCGTCTGCAGCATGCGGAACGCCTTGATCAGCCGCGGCCGCGTCTCGGCGGGTTCGATCACGTCGTCGACGAAGCCGCGCTCGGCGCTCGCGTACGGCGTCGAGAACTTCTCGCGGTACTCGCGGATCAGCTGCTGACGCCGCGCATCCTTGTCGGCGGCCTTCTCGATCTCGCGCTTGAAGACGACGTTGACGGCGCCAGCGGCTCCCATCACGGCGATCTCCGCCGTCGGCCATGCGAACGACACATCGGAACGCAGGTGCTTCGAATTCATCACGACGTACGCGCCGCCGTAGGCCTTGCGCGTGATGACGGTCATCCGCGGCACGGTCGCCTCGGCGTAGGCGTACAGGAGCTTCGCGCCGTGGCGGATGATCCCACCGTACTCCTGCGTCGTGCCGGGCAGGAACCCGGGAACGTCGACGAAGGTGAGGATCGGGATGTTGAACGCGTCGCAGCAGCGGATGAACCGGGAGGCCTTCTCGCTCGCATCGATGTCGAGGGTGCCGGCGAGCACCTTCGGCTGGTTCGCGATGATGCCGACCGAGCGGCCGTCGAGCCGTGCGAACCCGATCACGATGTTCATCGCCCAGAACGGGAAGACCTCGAGGAACTCCCCGTCGTCGACGACGCCGCGGATCACCTCCTGCATGTCGTACGGCTCCTGCGCGCGGTCCGGGATGATGTGCGTGAGCCGGTCATCCATGCGCTCCGGGTCGTCGGTGCTCGCGTACGCGGGTGGATCCTCGAGGTTGTTCGACGGCAGGAACGACAGCAGGTAGCGCACGCGGTTCAAGACGTCCTCGTCGTCCTCGCCGACGAACGACGCGACGCCGGACTTGCCGGCGTGGGTCATCGCGCCGCCGAGCTCCTCGAACGTGACCTCCTCACCGGTGACGGTCTTGATCACGTCGGGACCGGTGATGAACATGTGCGCGGTCTCCTTCACCATGAAGGTGAAGTCCGTGATCGCGGGGGAGTACACCGCGCCGCCCGCGCATGGCCCCATGATCACGCTGATCTGCGGGATCACGCCGCTCGCGCGGACGTTCCGCTCGAAGATGTGGCCGTAGCCGGCGAGCGAGGCCGCTCCCTCCTGGATCCGCGCGCCGCCGGAGTCGTTGATCTGGACGAACGGGGCGCCGGTCTGCGTCGCGAGGTCCATCACCTTGCAGACCTTCTGCGCCATCACCTCGCCCATCGAGCCGCCGAACACGGTGAAGTCCTGGCTCGCGACGAAGAGCTTCCGCCCGTCGACCGTTCCGTAGCCGGTGACGATGCCGTCGCCCGGCGGTCGCCGCTTGTCCATCCCGAAGTCGTGCGCCCGGTGGACGGCGAACGGGTCGGTCTCGACGAACGACCCCTCGTCCATCAAGACGTCGAGGCGCTCGCGGGCGGTCAGCTTGCCCTTGTCGTGCTGCTTCGCGGCGCTGTCGCGACCGCCGGGCGAGACGATCGCCGTGCGACGTTTCCGCAGCTCGTCGATGCGGTCCTCCACCGAGATCTCGGGCTCGGCGGCTGCGTCCTTGGGCGTTCGCGGCGCGGTCTTGGCCATGGGCGCTGAGTCTACCGACGTGCCCGCCGGGGAGCTCGTCGCGACGCTGGCTCCGCGCTCAGTGGCGGGCCTTCACCGGCAGGCCTTCACCGGCCAGCCGGCGTCGGCCCACGTCTCGTAGCGCCGGACCATCCGGATCGTGACGATCGCGTTCGTCCGGCCGTGGAGCGCTCGCTCCGGGAGCTCCCACGTCGGCTCGGTGAACGTGTCGTAGCGCCAGCCCCAGTACGAGCGCGCGTGCTGGAACAGGCCGCGGTACGCGCCGGTTCCGCTCACCGCTTCGGGATCGAGTCCGCTCTCGCGCTTCGCGATGCAGACGGCCCGCGCCGCCCCGCCGGGGACCGGTCCGAGACGACGGACCGCGCACCGGATCGTGCGAGCGGCGAACGCCTGCGTCGTCTCGCCGTCTCCGCGGTGCAGGTGGCACGGGCCCGGCAGAGCGCGGGCGAGCGCCGTCGTCGGGAGGAAGAGGGGAAGGGAAAGGACCGACGCGACGATCACGACGACGAGTCGTCGGGATCGCATCGCCCGGGACCCTACCAACGCGTCCGCGATCGTGTCGAGCCGACGTGTCGTTGCCGCGCAACGACGAGCGGGACGACGTCAGACCTCCACCCTGCCGCCGGTGCGCCAGTACACGCCGTGATCGCGGCTGAGGAAGCCCTCGTCGACGAGCGATCGGCGGAGCGCCGCGTGATCGGGATGGAAGCGTCCGAGGATGCCGTTCACCTCGCGTTCGTCGTACCGCACGCCCGGATCGAACTCCACCGCGATCCGCTCGAGCACGATCCGCCGCTTCGAGGCCTTCATCGGGATCTCGGTGAGCCGGCCGTCGCGGAAGAACGTCCGCAGGACGACCGCTTCGTCGTCGTTCGCCGCGCCGAGCGGAAGACCTGGATCCCGCGGAGGGCCCACCTGCTCGGCCGCCCACCGGAGCGTCTCGGGGTCGAGTCGATAGGTGGCGCGGTCGTCGTTCAACCGCACGACCCCGGTCGACGTCAGCCGGTTCAGGTGCTTGCGGATCCGGCCGATCGGAACGCCGAGCCGCGTCGCCAGCGCCGAGGGCGCGAGGCCTTCGCGGGCGAGCGCCCCGGCGATCGCGAGGCGCTCGGGGTCGGCGAGGGCGCGCAGGATGTCGTTCGGGGTCTCGGGCATCGTTCCGGGAGCTTCCGCGGATGTGTCGCCGACGGTCTCTAGCATGCTCGCATGCAGCTCACCGATCCGCAGCGCCGGACGCTCGAGCGGCTGATCGGCACCGGTGAGCGCCCGGTCTTCCCGAGCGACCTCTCGCAGCGGCTCCGCGACCGCATCGAGGCCGCCGCGCGCGGGCTCGATCTCCGCGACCCGTTGTGGCTCGGCAAGGAGCGGCTCCACGACCACGCACGCTGCGAGGGGCTGCTGCAGTCGCACCTGCTCGGCGAGGCCCCGCCGTTCGAGCATTCGCCCGTGTCGGCGGGCGGCGTGCTCGCCCACAAGGTCGTCGAGGTCGACATGGCGTCGCGCGACCTGCTCGATCCGCAGAGCGCGGCCGACGTCGCTGCGCGCAGGCTGGCCGACCGCGAGGAACGGTTCCGTGAGCACTGGACGACCCTGGCGTCGCACGACCAAGAAGAGGTCCTCATGGAGGCAGCGCGACGCGTGACGCTGCTGCGCGCGTCGTTCCCGCCGCTCCGCGAGCTCCGTCGCGCGCTCGCGCCCGTCAGCGAGCTCCGCGCACGCGCCGAGCTGCTCGGCGGTGACATCGTGCTGTCGGGGCAGATCGATCTCGTGCTCGGTTTGGCCGATCTCACCGATCCCTCACGCGCGACGCGTCTCACGATCGACTTCAAGACGGGCTCGGCGAGGCCCGAGCACGTCGAGGACAACCGCTTCTACGCGTTGCTGCTCACGCTCCGCTTCGGCGTGCCGCCCTACCGCGTCGCGTCGTTCTTCCTCGAGAGCGGCACGTGGCAGGCCGAAGACGTCACCGAGCAGACGCTGATGCACGCTGCCGACCGCGTCGTCGCGGCGGCGCGGTCGGCAGCGGGGCTGGTGAACGGGCGCGTTCCGTCGCTCTCCCCGGGGCCGTGGTGCGGATGGTGTCCGCGGGCGACGGCGTGTCCGCTCGCCGATCCGATCCCGGCGTAGCGCTCAGGGGTGCTCCGTGTGCGGTCGGTGCGGCACCGGACGGCGCCAGCCGCCGTGGCCCTCGGCGAGCCGGTTCGCCCCGGCGGGCCCGTCCGAACCCGGTTCGTAGGACAGCGGCTCGGGCGCCGCGTCGAGCAGCGGTTGCACGATCCGCCAGGTCTCCTCGACCGCGTCCTGTCGCGGGAACAGGTCGTGCCGTCCGCGCATCGCGTCGAACAGCAGGCGCTCGTACGGCGCCGGAAGCTCGCCGAGCTGCCGCTCGAACGACAGATCGAGATGCACGCGCTCGGTCGTCGGCTCGCCGGGCTTCTTCACGAGCACCCCGATGCTCGCGCCGGCTCCCTTGCCGATCCGGATCGTCAGGTGGTTGTGCTGCGGCACCTCGGTGAGCGAGTCGCCCTGCCACCACAGCGGCGGCGGCGTCGCGAACCGCACCGTGATGTCGGTCGCCGTGGTCGCGAGCGACTTGCCCGCCCGGACCAGGAACGGCACGCCGTACCAGCGCCAGTTGTGCACGCGGAGCTCGAGCGCGGCGAACGTCTCGGTGGCGGATCCGTCGTCGACCCCCGGGACGTCGCGGTAGCCGCGGTACTGGCCGCGGACGTAGCTCCGCGGGTCGGCAGCCGGCATCGCCCGGAACACGTCGGTCCGATGGTCGGCGACCGCTCCCTGGCCGCTCGGCGGGGGCTCCATCGCCACGAGCGCGAGGACCTGCAGCAGGTGGTTCTGCACGACGTCGCGGAGCGCGCCGACGCCGTCGTAGAACGATCCGCGATCGTCGACGCCGAAGTCCTCGAACATGTTGATCTGCACGCTCTCGATGTGGTGCCGGTTCCACACCGGCTCGAAGATCTCGTTCGCGAACCGCAGATAGAGGATGTCCTGGACGGGCTCCTTGCCGAGGAAGTGGTCGATCCGGAACAGCTGATCCTCCTCGAGCACTTCGTGGAGCTCGCGGTCGAGCTCGATCGCGCTGGCGAGATCGGTGCCGAACGGCTTCTCGACCACCACGCGCGACCGAGACACGAGGTCGGCGTCCGCGAGGCGTCGCACCGTGTCGGCGAACATCGACGGCGGCAGCGCGAGGTAGTGCACGATCGTCTTCGCCGACGAGAGCTCGTCCGCGAGCCGCTCCAAGGTCGCGGGGTCCGTCGCGTCACCTGCGACGTAGGTGAGCCGGGCGAGCAGATCCTCCATCGCGACCTCGTCGACGTCGACGTCGGCCTCCCCGATCGCGGTCCGGGTTCGCTCGCGGAGCTCCTCGTCGGTCCACTCGCGCCGGCCCACGCCGATGATCCGGCAGTACAGCTCCTTGCGCCGCGCGAGCCGGTAGAGCGCGGGCAGCGTCATCTTGCGGGCGAGGTCGCCCGTGACGCCGAACACGACGAGCGCATCGGCGACGGCGTCGGCAGCGGGAGCCATGGCTCCACCCTAGCCCGCTCCGGCGTTTCGGCCGACGCCTCGCACCGGGCGTGACGCGTCGCGTTGGTAGGGTCCGAACGACGCTCGCGACGCGCGAGGAGGGACCGCGAGGAGGGACCGCGATGACGACCGACCGACCGATGCGGATCGGCATGGTGGGGCTCGGCAGGATGGGCGCGAACCTCACGCTGCGGCTGATCCGCGACGGGCACGAGGTGGTCGCCACCGACCTGAGCCCCGACGCGGTGTCGGCTGCCGTGGACGACGGAGCGCGCGGCGCGGCGTCGGTGGCGGACATGGTCGCGGACCTCGACGCGCCCCGCGCCGTGTGGATCATGGTTCCGGCGGGCGGACCGACCGACGCCGTCGTGTCCCAGCTCGCGGACCAGCTCGCGCCGGGCGACGTGATGATCGACGGCGGCAACACGCACTACGTCGACGACCTCCGCCGTGCGGCGGAGCTCACGCCGCGTGGCATCCGCTACGTCGACGTCGGCGTGTCGGGCGGCGTCTGGGGCCTCGAGCGCGGGTTCTGCCTGATGATCGGCGGCGAGGCCGATGACGTCGCGCGTCTCGAACCGGTGTTCCGCTCGCTCGCGCCCGGTGTCGGCGCGGCGACGCGGACGCACGACCAGCGAGATCCGACGCCGGCCGAGCACGGGTACCTGCATTGCGGTCCGGTCGGCGCCGGTCACTTCGTGAAGATGGTCCACAACGGGATCGAGTACGCCTTGATGGCCGCCTACGCCGAGGGCTTCAACATCCTCGCGAACGCCGACGTGGGGCTGCACGCCGAGGGTACCGGCGCCTCGAGCGTTCCGCTCGCGCATCCCGACCGCTACCGCTACCGGTTCGACGTCGGCGAGGTCGCCGAGGTCTGGCGCCGGGGGAGCGTCGTCGCGTCGTGGTTGCTCGATCTGACCGCCGCCGCGCTCGCCGACGACGCGGAACTCGCCGACTTCGAGGGTCGCGTGAGCGATTCCGGGGAAGGACGGTGGACGGCGATCGCCGCGATCGAGGAAGGCGTCCCCGCCGACGTGATCACCGCTGCGCTGTCGGCGCGGTTCACGTCGCAGGGACGCGCCGAGTTCGCGGGGAAGCTGCTCTCGGCGATGCGCCACCGCTTCGGCGGCCACGCCGAGAAGCTGCACTGACGCGCCCATCGGTCGGGGCGAGGCGACGGACGGGTCGAACGACGGCCGGGGAAGGAGAGCACGTGGCGTTCCGAGAGCTCGTCGTCGCGGACGACGCCGGCGCGGAGGCGGCCCGCCGGCTCGAGGCGGCGATCCGCGACGCCGTCACCGGCCGCGGCAGGGCCGCGATCGGGCTGTCGGGCGGGAGCGCGCCCGTCGAGATGCTTCCGGGGCTCGACGACGACCTCCCGTGGCACGTCGTCGACATCGTCCAGGTGGACGAGCGTGTCGCGCCCGACGGCGATCCCGATCGGAACCTCGGCCCGATCGTCGACCACCTGCCTCCCGCCGCCGGATCGCGCGTCCGCCCGATGCCCGTGACCGCCGACGACCTCGACGCCGCCGCCGACGTGTACGCCGCGTCGTTGCCCGAGCGCTTCGACGTCCTGCATCTGGGGATCGGCGCCGACGGCCACACCGCGTCGCTCGTTCCCGGCGACCCCGTGCTCGACGTCACGGATCGCGACGTCGCCCTCACCGCCGAGCCGTACGAGGGGCGCCGTCGGATGACCCTGACGTTCCCCGCGCTCGCTCGCGCCGGTCTCGTGCTTTGGCTCGTCACGGGCGAGACCAAGGCCGGCGCTCTCCGCAAGCTCCTCGCCGACGACCAGCGGATCCCGGCCTCGCGCGTCGCGGCCCCACGCCAGGTGGTCGTCGCCGACCCGGCGGCCGCGTCGGTCGCTCGGGGTCGCGCGTAGACCGCTCACGCCCGCCGCCGCCGCGCGCCCGCCGCCGTCTTTGTCGTGGGTTCCGGACGCTCGCTAGGGTTCGCCCACGTTCTCCCTGACGATGTCGAGCGGTCGACGACGAGCGGTCGACGAGATCCGGTCGACGGGATCGGGGGGACGACATCGGCGTGACGAGATCCAGGTGACGAGGTTCTGGTGACGAGGTCTGGGGCGACGACATCTCGGAAGGGTGAGACCCATGGGGAAGGACGTCTACGAGCTCGGTGAGCTTCCGCCGGTCGGCGAGGTGCCGCGCCAGATGCACGCGATGCTGGTGCGGCCCGAACGCTACGGCGAACCGAAGGACGCGATCCAGGACGAGGTGATCGACGTTCCCGAGCTCGGGCCGAACGACGTCCTCGTCGCGGTGATGGCGGCCGGCGTGAACTTCAACAACGTCTGGGCCGCCAGGGGCATCCCCGTCGACGTCACGAAGTCACAGGCGAAGTGGGGCGAGCCCACCGACTTCCACATCGTCGGGTCCGACGCGTCGGGCGTCGTCTGGGCGGTCGGCAGCGACGTCACGAACGTCCGCGTCGGCGACGAGGTCGTGGTCCACGCCGGCCAGTGGAACGCCGACGACCCATGGGTCGTCGCGGGCAAGGACCCCGGCCTCGCCGGCACCTTCCGGGTGTGGGGCTACGACAGCTGCTGGGGATCGATGTCGCAGTTCTGCAAGGTCCAGGACCACCAGTGCCTTCCGAAGGCCGAGCACCTCACGTGGGAGGAGGCCGCGGCGCCGACCCTCACGGGAGGCACCGCCTACCGGATGCTGTTCGGCTGGCCGCCGCACACGGTCGACGAGGGCGACGTGGTCCTCGTGTGGGGTGGATCGGGCGGCCTCGGCTCGCTGGCGGTGCAGCTCGTCGCGAACGCGGGCGGCCGTCCGGTCGCCGTCGTGGGCTCCGACGCGAAGGGGGAGTACGCGAAGACGCTCGGCGCCGTCGGCTACGTGAACCGGAAGAACTTCGACCACTGGGGTGTGCCGCCCGCGTGGGACTCGAAGGAGTGGAAGGGCTGGTTCGACGGCGCGAAGGCGTTCGGCAAGGCGGTGTGGGACGCCGTCGGCGAGAAGACGAACCCGCGGATCGTCTTCGAGCACCCGGGGCAGGACACGATCCCGACGTCGAACTTCGTCTGCGATCGCGGAGGGATGATCGTGATCTGCGCCGGGACGACCGGCTACGACACGATGATCGACGTCCGGTACCTCTGGTTCATGCAGAAGCGCTACCAGGGCTCGCACCTGTTCAACGACGAGCAGGCCGCGGCGTTCAATGACCTCATCCGCGAGCGGAAGATCCACACGACGCTCGGCCATACCTACCGCTACGACGAGATCCCGGTCGTCCACCAGCTGATGGACGAGGGCGGGCTTCCCGAAGGCAACGTCGCCTGTCTCGTGAACGCGGCCGAACCGGGCTCGACGACGCTGCGCTAAGGGCGTCGGCGTTCCTCGACGAGCTCGACGAGGACGCCGCCCATGGCGTGCGGGTGCACGAACGCGATGAGCGTGTCGCGGGAACCGGCGCGCGGGGTTTCGTCGATCAGGCGGGCGCCTTCGGAACGGAAGTGCTCGAGCGCCTGCGCGACGTCGTCGACGCGGTACGCGACGTGGTGCACGCCCGGGCCGCGGCTCGCGAGCGCCCGTCCGACGGGTGTGTCGGGTCCGAGCGCGCCGAGGAGCTGCACGTAGGAGTCGCCGGCGCGGAACAGGACCTCCTCGACGCCTTGGTCGTCGACCCGCTCGCGGTGCGCGGGCTCCACGCCGAGCAGCCGGCGGTACACGTCGACCGACCCCTCGAGGTCGTCGACCGCGATGCCGACGTGGTCGATCTCGGTCAACCGGATCGTCATGCGCCGGCCCTCGGGTCGGGCATCATCCGTCCGACGAGATCCCAGGCGCGGGCGACGTGGTACGCGGGCAGCTGCAACGCGCGCGACACCGCGGTGACGCCGCGCATCCGGAGCTCGGCCTCGGCCACGCCGCCGCTGCGGGTGCCACCTAGCACGTAGAACTCCACGAGCTCGAGGAACTGCGGGAGCGACGGCGTGAGCTCGCCGCGTTCGTACGCGTAGATCGTCTGGCGGGCGGCCGGCGACTTCGGTGCGCTCGAGGCGGCCTCGACCGACCGGAAGCCCGCGGAGCGGCGCAGGTCACGCAGCATCGCGCCGATGATCTCGCGGTCGTCGTCGCTGATCGGCGTGAGTCGCTTGCGTGCCATCGGCCCTCGCGCATGGTCGGAGGCGCAACCCTATCGCGGCGCACCGACCGAACGGCCGTGACCGGTCGTGCGGGTCGCGCGCCGGCCCTTCGGGCCGAAGGGCCGATGGCGCGGGGGAGGGCTTCCGCCGTATCGTGGCTCACCCAGGCGGAAACGGTTCCGTCGGAAGCGAAGGGCGGCCCGCGTGCGAGAGAGGAACCGCAGCACCCCCGCCGCGCTGCTCGAAGGCTCGCAGCTCGTCCGCAAGGGCGGCGCCGACGTCTTCCGCCAACGCGAGCGGACGCGGCTGAAGAAGGTCGCCCGCGCCGTCGTCGTCGTCTTCCTCTTCGACTACCTCCTCTACCGGTGGCTCGTCGCGCACCCCGACGGGTTCGAGTTCCAGCTGCCGGCCGACACGATCTTCTTCCTGCCGGCCCTCGTGATCGTGCTCGCGATCGTGTTGATGATCTCGCTGCCGCTGATCAGCGGGCGGTCGCCGCACGTGCTCGTCCATCCCGAGCAGGTCGAGGTGGGGCTGTCCGACATCAGGGGTCTCGACCACCAGGTGGACGAGGTCATCCGTAGCCTCGACGTGTTCCTGGGGTACGCGACGTTCCGGGAGGAGCTCGGCGGCACCCCCCGTCGCGGCATCCTGTTCGAGGGCCCGCCCGGCACCGGCAAGACCTACCTCGCGAAGGCGATGGCGAAGCAGGCCGGCGTGCCGTTCCTCTTCACGTCGGCGCCGGCGTTCCAATCGAGGTGGATGGGGATGACCGGGGCGCGGATCCGCTCCTTCTTCAAGCAGCTGCGCAAGCTCGCGCGCAAGGAGGGCGGCGCGATCGGGTTCATCGAGGAGATCGACGCGATCGGCGGCGCCCGCGACTCGCTCGCCGCCTCGCCCGACGGGACGGGTCTCGGTCGCGTTGCCTCGAACTTCGTCGGGCCGGGCGCCTCGGGCATGGTGAACGAGCTCCTGATCCAGATGCAGTCGTTCGACCAGCCACCGTGGCG
>DATHTO010000104.1:0-2030 GCA_035463115.1 Actinomycetota bacterium
CGCGACTCCTTGCGACACCAACAGATCGCGTGCCTCCTTCCACGACGGATGGCGGAACTCCATCGCGAACGTCGGGACGCCCGGTCCCGGCGGCGGCAGGTACCCGACGAACGCCTCGATCAGCGCCCGGTCGTAGTGCAACGACGGCGGGCACTGGAACAGCACGCAGCCGAGCTTGTCGCCGAGCAGGCTCGCGAGCTTCGGGAAGTCACGGACGTCATCGTCGGTGTCGGCGAGCTTCTTGAAGTGCGTGATCCGCTGGTTCGCCTTCAGCGTGAACACGAACCCGTCGCGCGCGCGTTCGCGCCACGTGGTGAGCGTCTTCTCCGTCGGGAACCGGCGGAACGTGTAGTTGATCTCGACCGACGTGAGCTGCGATGAGTAGTAGTCGAGCATGTCGTCCTTCTTCAGGCCCTCGGGATAGAAGACGCCGTGGCGCCAGCCGTCGAACGAGAACCCCGAGGTGCCGAGGAAGAAGCGACCGCTCATCGTTCGTGCATCATGGCAGGTGATGTCCGCACCCGAGGAACGGCTCGCCGTCACCACGCCGAAGGGAGACGTCCCGGCGGTCGCGATCGTGCCGCCGCGACCTCGCGCGATGCTCGTCGTCGCGCACGGCGCCGGTGCCGGCATGGAGCATCCGTTCATCACGGGGTTCTGCCGTGCAGCGGCCGACGAGCACGTCGCGACCCTGCGGTTCGACTTCCCGTACAAGGCGGCGGGACGCCGCTCGCCCGATCCCGCGCCCGTCGCCGTCATATCGGTGGGCGCGGCGTTCGAAGCGGCCGCCGCTCGCGCCGGGAAGGCGCCCGTCCTCGTCGGCGGCAAGTCGTACGGCGGCCGGATGGCGTCGATGGCCGTCGCGGAAGGTCTCCCGGCGCGCGGGCTCGTCTTCCTCGGCTACCCGCTGCACGCGCCCGGCAAGACCGACCGCGTGCGGGACGAGCATCTCTACGGGATCGACGTGCCGATGCTGTTCCTCCAGGGAACGCGTGATCCGTTCGCCGACCCCGACGTCCTCGCTCCGGTCCTCGCGAAGCTCGGTGCCACCGCCACGCACCATCCGATCGAAGGCGGCGGGCACTCCCTCGAACGATCCCGGAAGGACGACCCCCGCGAGGTCGGCGCCTCCCTCGCGCCGATCGTCGCCGCCTGGATCGCCGAGCGGGTGACCCGCTGATGCCGCGGAAGCACCGTCGGAACCCCGAGTACTTCGCGCCGCCGTCTCCGTCACAGGGACGGCCGCGATCGGCCGCGCCCCCCTGGGCGGAACAGCCGGGCGTCGAGGTCCGCCAGGTGCAGAGCGACAAGCCGTACCGCTGCCCGGGATGCGACCACGAGATCCGCGTCGGGCTTTCGCACCTGGTCGTCGTTCCCGTGCGCGACACGGACGCGCGGAGGCACTGGCACACCGAGTGCTGGCGGCGAGAGCTCCGCCGCACCGGTGGCTACCGCCAGGACGACTGAGGCGCCGCGCTCAGCAGCCGAGGAACGCCGGGTACCAGCGCTCGACGCCCGACGTGCAGAGGTCGACCTGCGTCCACGGACCGAGCGTCATGTCGTTCGAACGCTCGTCCTCGTAGGGGCACGGATCGTCGAGCACGTCGAGCGAGAGCTCCGACCCCCGCACGCGCCACGCGTAGGTGCCACGGACCATCGAGCAGTTCACGTCGTTGAAGAGCTCGATCCGGTCGCCGTCCACCACGAAGTGCCCGAGCGCGCGGAACCCGTCGATCTGGTGCTCCAGGAAGTACCGCCCCTCGAAGAACGTCAGCGTCTGGACGCCGGCGTCGACGCTGTACGGCACGCACCGCAGGCAGTGGATCGGGATCGCGTGCTCGGCTCCACCAGCGTCCTCGATCGACACGATGCGCATGTACGTCCCGTCGAGACGCGTGGGCTCACGAGGTGGAGCCGCCTTCGCGTAGTCGTACGGCTCGAACGAGGGCAGGAACTCGGTCGGACGACCCTCGGAATGGTCGCCCGGCACGGTGGGCGGGTCGTCGCTCGTCGCCGCTGCGGCACCGTCG
>DATHTO010000105.1:0-23243 GCA_035463115.1 Actinomycetota bacterium
GCCGATGTTCGAAGGCGGCGTTCCGGGCCCTGGCGTCGAGCCGCTCGGCGTCGCCGGTGCCTACGCCGCCGCGAAGCTCACTTGCAAGAAGGGAGAGACCCTCCTGATCCCGCGCCGCGACGGCGACGGGTTCGCGGTCGACGCGGTCCTCCTCGTCGGTGCCGGGAAACGCGAGGACGTCGACACGGTCGTGCTCCGACGGGTCCTGGGGCGCGTCGGCCAGACCGCGCGCCGCTTCGGGACCGTGGCGACCACGTTCGCGCTCGCGGCCGACGGCGACCCTGCCGACGCGGTCCAAGCCGTCGCCGAAGGGATCGGGCTCGGGGCGTACCGGTTCGACCGTCTCAAGACGAAGACGAAGCCGAAGGACGCGGGCGACCTGAAGCGCGTCGTCGTCCTCGGCGAGGCCGGATGGAACGCGGCCGCGATGAAGAAGGCCGCGTCGCGCGCCGGCGTGCTGGTCGACGCGGTGGCCTGGGCGCGAGATCTCGTGAACCTTCCGGCCGGTGATCTGCCTCCCGCGGCGATCGCCGACGAAGCCCGCGCGCTGGCCACGGCGAACGGCCTCACGTGCAAGGTCTGGAACGAGACGCAGCTCAGAGCGAAGGGCTTCGGCGGCATCCTCGGGGTGGGTCAGGGATCGGTGAACCCACCGCGCCTGATCGAGCTGACCTACACCGGTGCGGGCAAGGCGACACCGATCGCGCTCACCGGCAAAGGGATCGCGTTCGACTCCGGCGGGCTGTCGATCAAGGACGCCGCCGGCATGGAGACGATGAAGGACGACATGGGCGGCGCCGCCTCGATCCTCGCCACGATGCGGGCGATCGCGCTGCTGAAGCCCAAGCTGAACGTGATCGCGGCGATCCCGTGCGCCGAAAACATGCCGAGCGGTACGGCGCAGAAGCCGGGCGACGTGATCCGCCACTACGGCGGTCTGACGAGTGAGGTGCTGAACACCGACGCCGAGGGACGGTTGATCCTCGCCGATGCGCTCGCCCTGCTCGCCGAGCGCGAGCCGCGGCTGATCATCGACACCGCGACGCTCACGGGCGCGTGCATGATCGCCCTCGGGCCCGACATCGCCGGCGCGATGGGCAACGACGACGCGCTCGCGCGCGAGGTGATCGACGCGGGCGCGGCGGTCGGTGAGCCGATCTGGCAGCTGCCGCTGTTCCGTGACTACCGAGCGCTGCTCGACTCGAACGTCGCGGACATGCGGAACATCGGCAAGCGCTACGGCGGCGCGATCACCGCGGCGCTGTTCCTCTCGGAGTTCGTCGGCGAGACGCCGTGGCTGCACCTCGACATCGCGGGTCCGGCGTTCTCCGAGAACGGCACCGACCTGGGGCCCAAGGGCGCGACCGGCGTGCCGGTCCGCACGCTCGTCCGGTTCCTGTTGGACCGCGCCGCGTGAGCGACGGCGTGGAGACGCCGGCCCCCGCCGTCCGCACGGGTCCGGTCCTCGGCATCTTCGCGCATCCCGATGACGCCGAGATCGCGGCCGGCGGCACGCTCGCGAAGTGGGTGGCGGCCGGGCGTGCGGTCCATCTGCTCGTGCTCACGAACGGCGACCGAGGGTCGCAGGACCCGGCGCTCGATCGCGCCGAGCTCGCGGCGATCCGCCTGCGCGAGACCGAGGCGGCGGCGGCCGTCCTCGGCCTCGCGAGCGTGACGGTCTTCGGCGACGTGCATGACGGCGACCTCGAGAACACCGCGGCGATCCGGGAACGGGTCGTGCGGAAGATCCGCGAGGTCCGCGCCGAGACGATCGTCTCGGTCGATCCGACGGCCGTGTTCTTCGAGGGCCGGTACTACAACCACTCGGACCATCGGAACGCCGGCTGGATCGCGCTCGACTCGGCGTTCCCCGGCAGCGGGAACCCGCACTTCTTCTCCGAGCACCTGGGCGAAGGGCTCCAGGTGATCGACGTCGTCGACGTCTGGCTCGGCTGGTCGAACGAGCCGAACCACGTCGAGGACGTGACCGGGCACTACCAGCGCGCCGTCGACGCGCTCGGCGAGCACCCGAGCCAGCTGTCCGAGGGGATCCGCTTCTGGGAGGAGCGGCTGTTCGAAGAGGTGGCGAAGACCGGCGCGAAGATCGGCGTCGAGCACGCCGAGGAGTTCCGCGTGCTGGATCTCGCCTGACGCAGGTCCGGCGCAGTGGCGCCGCTCGGGGGCCGCTACTCCTTGGCGCCGACCGCGAATGTCACATCGCGGAAGTCCGACAAGGGGTCGGGGAACCGCTGCGCGAACTCCGCCCGGGCACGCTCGAGGAACGACGCCCATCCGGCGTCGCCGAGCATGTCGCGCAAGAACCGCCCGCGCGCCCAGACGCCGAGACCCTCCACGTAGTCGTCGCGTCGGTAGCTCCACTGGTAGCGACGCCGCTCCAGGCGCACGTTCCGGATGCCGGCGTCGTAGAGGACCTCCTGGAGCGCCTCGCGGCGCGCGAACCGCTCGCGGCCCGGAACAGCCTCCGCCGCAGCGCTCGTGAGCATGCGTGGCGGCACGACCGTCGTGACGAGCTCCTCCCACGCCTGCTCGAAGGCGTCGGGTTGACGGTCGCCCCACACGCTGAAGGCGACGCGTCCACGCGGCTTCAGCACCCGCAGGACGTCGAAGAGGGCCGTGTCAGGCTTCGTGAAGTGGGCGAGCACGAACCCGCCGATCGCGACGTCGAACGTCATCGGGCGGAACGGCAGGTCGATCGCGTCCGCCGCGACGAGGTGCAGCGCCGGCCTCGCCCGCCTAGCGACCGTGAGCATCGCCATCGACCCGTCGACGCCGACGACGCGCGCGCCGGCCTCGGCCGCCGCCTCGGCGACGAGGCCCGTGCCGGTTCCGAGGTCGAGCACGCGCTCACCGTCGCGGATGTCGGCCTCGGCGACGAGGTCCTTCGCGGGGGCGGAGAAGCGAGGCGCGTGGATCGCCTCGTACGTTTCGGCCACGCGGTCGTAGGTTCGCCAGTTCGTCATGGGTTCGTCAGAGCCTACCGGCGGGTCTTCGCCACCGGCCCGCCGCGGGTTCGCTGAGCGGCACCTGGTTCGAGATAGGACCGCACCCCGGTGCCGCGGGTCGGGCGTCGTCGGCGTGGACCCTGTCAACAGGTTCACGACATCGACCGCGGTGTGCCTCGTGATCCTGTTGACAGGCAACGCGCCGGCGAACCGCCGCGCCGCGCACCCGGATGCGGCGCCTCGCGTCGGCCCGCGGTCAAGTCAGGCGGATCCGTGGCGCGCCACCGCCGTCGATAGGCTGTCGCCCCACATGTGCGGCGGGAGAGCACGTTGACCGGGTTCGCGGGGGTGATGGCCCTCGTGCTGGCGGCGTGGATCACCGGCGCCGCCGCGTTCACCTGGCTCACGCCGCTGTGGAACGAAGCCCGGCGGACGCACTTCCGCGTGTTCGGGCTGGTGGTGACGCCGCTGATCGCCCTTCCGCTCTGGCTCACGGCGGCGGCGGGATCGGTCCCCGGCGACGAGGCGGGGCGCTGGGCGGTGTGGCTCTCCGCTGCCACCTTCGGGGCGTCGGCGCTCTCGACCGTCGCCCTGCTGCTGCGGGCGGAGACCGTGGGCCGCCTCTTCGGCCTCGCGACCGTCGGCGCGGGCGCCGCGACGCTCGCGGTGATGGCCGCGACGGGGGAGGGACCGTACGCGTTGAACCTCTTCCAGCTCGCCGCGGGCGCCGCCTTCCTGGGGAGCGTGTTCGCCGGCCTGTTCCTCGGGCACTGGTACCTCACCGACCGCAAGCTGACCCGCCGGCCGATCGAGCGCATCACGACGTACGCGATCGCAGCGTCCGTGATCGAGATGGTGGCGATCGTCTCCGACGGCTTCGAGGCGAGCGGAACGACCTCGGCGTCGTTGAACCCGTTGCTCACCGCCGGCGCGCTCGCGCCGTGGATCGCCGTCGGCAGCGCCTTCACGACCCTCGTGGTGTGCGCGCTCGTGCGCGGCGCGCTGCGCGGCGAGCGGCCGTCGGCCGTGCAGTCCGCGACGGGGTTCTACTACCTCGCCGTGATCACGGCGCTGACGGCCGAGGTCGCCGTTCGCGTGCGGTTCCTGGGCTGAGGGGTGGAGCTCGCCGTCGCGGTCGCGGGGTTCCTGGCCGAAGGCGGTGCGTGGTGGGCCGTCCGTGCCGGTCGGATGCCGTTGTGGCGCACGCTGCCGGTCACGCTGGTCGCGATGGCGCTCGCGGCCGTGGCCGTCCGACCGCCGGTGGCGGCGTCGGACGTCGCGGTCCCGGCCGCCCTCGCCGTCGGGGCGTCGTCGGGCGTCGCCCTGTACCTCGCGACCCACGCGTTCGTCGCGATCGCCGCGCGATCGGACCGGTTCCGGCGGGCGACCGTCGACATCTACTCGGAAGCGAGGCCCATCCCCATCGCGACGGCGCTCGTCCTGTCCGTGGTGGTCATGGTTCCCGCGGAAGAGCTGTTCTGGCGAGGCCTCGTGCAGGCCGAGCTCGCCGCTCGCCACGGCGTGGCGGCCGCGGCGATCGTGACGTGGGTGGCGTTCACGGCGGTGAACGTCCCGAGCCGGAGCGTCCCGATCGTGCTCGGCGCCGCGGTGGGAGGGGCGGTCTGGGCCGCGCTCGCGTGGTGGAGCGGCGGCATGCTCGCGAGCCTCGCGAGCCATATCCTCTGGACGGGACTGATGCTCGCGCTGCCACCGGCACCGGGCAGAGAGGTGGTGCGCTCGTGAGCTTCCTGTCGACCGCGGTGCAGTCGGTCCTCGAGCAAGGACCGTTCTGCGCGGTCGCGACCACGACCGACCGCGGGCCCCATTGCACACCGCTCGTCTTCGCGTACAGCGGCAGCCGGATCTGGCTCACCACGTCGCGTCGGTCGGTGAAGGCGCGCGCCTGGCGGAACGATCCGACGGTCGCCGGCCTCGTCCGCGACGGCGACCTGTCGGTGACGTTCACCGGCACGGTCCGCACGTACGACGCGCTCGATCGCTCGACGTGGGGAGCCGCCGTCGCGGGCGCCACGTCGATCGCTCGAGCGACGGCGACGTTCAGCCGGAAGAACGCCAGGTTCTTCGCCGGCTACGCGTTCGACGCGAAGCAGGTGCCCCTCGCCTGGACGCCGCCCGGGCGGGTCTTCGTCGGCGTGGACCTCGAGCGCACGGCGATGCTCGACGCCGATGGCGTCGAGGAGGGCCGCGGCAGGTGGGGCGGCGAGCCCGCGTCGCATGCGACGTTCCGACGGTCGGCGAAGGGCAGCGACCCGCTCGCGGTGCTGCCCGACGACGTCTCCGAGGTGCTGGGGCGGGACGGGCTCGGCTCGCTCGCGCTCGTCGGGGAGCGAGGGCCCGTGGTGCTGCCGGTCCGGTGGCGCGCCGACGACACGGCGCTCTACGCCGCGCTTCCCGCCGAGACGCTCGCCCTCGCCGACGCCGGCGCCGACGTGGCCGCCGCGCTCACGGTCGACACGCCGTCGATCTGGCGGGCGCGCGACATGGTCGGTGCGATGTTCCAGGGACAGGCGGCGAGCTTCGTGGATGGCGTCGTCGGCTCGGGCGCGAAGACGGCCATGGCGATCGCGCGCGGGATCGACCCCGACGCGGACGCGCTCGTGCGCGTGTCGCCGAGCCGGGCGGTGTGGTGGCAGGGCTGGTCGAGCGGGAGCGCCGACCTTCCGTGACGACGGCCGAGGTCTCCGTGGAGGTGGAGGCACCGCCGGAGGTCGCCTGGGAGGTCGCCGCCGATCCACGGAACCTTCCGCACTGGGACCGCCACATCGCGGCGGTCTCGGCGCCGGCCGAAGGTCTCGGGCCCGGCGTGCGCTACGACGTCACGATGAGCTTCATGGCCGTGCGCGCCAGGGTCCGGTGCGAGGTCCTCGAGTGGGAGCCGCCGTGGCGCTCGCGCGTCCGCCTGCGAGGGGTCCTCGACGCGACGGTGACCACGTCGATCGCGTCGTTGCCGTACGACCGGTGCATGCTGCGACACGAGATCTCGTACGTCTTCAAGGGCCCACTCGGTCGGTTCGCGGCGTCCAGCGTCAACGCCGTCGGCGGGGCGCAGCTCGCGCTCCGGCGCGGCGCGCTCGCGCAGAAGCGCGAGATCGAGTCACGCGCGCGACGGAAGCCCTAGCGGATCAGTCGTCGCGGAGGCGGCGTTCCGCGTCGCGGGCGCGCCGTTCCGCGCCGGCGATCCGTCCGATCATCCAGCCGCCGATCAGGCCGAGGACCGCTGCGACGACGATCATCGTCCACAGCGGGAAGACCCCGTTCCAGAACAGGAAGTCGATCTGCGCTCGGTCGGTGTTCTGGAACACGAACACGAGCAACAGGACCGCGACGGCCCCGAGGACGATGAGCTTCGTGCTCGGTCCCTCGTGTCGCTCGACCCAGTCCTCGCGCCGGCGGTCGTCGCCGCGGCCGAGATCGTCGCCGTTGCGCATCGTGCGTCCTCCCTGGTCGGCCGCGCCGCAGCCGGCGCGGCGCTCGATGACGGTGACGTATCCATCATGCATCATGAGCCGCCGTGGGCCTCGGACGCGTGATCGGTGGAGCGCTCCTCGTCGGCGGTGCCGCCGTGATCGGGCATGCCGCGATCCGGACCATCGACGGCGCCGAGGTGGACCGCGAGCTGTTCGGCCTGGCGAACAAGGGGCACGGCGACACCGCCGACGTGGTCTTCGGCGGCGTCACGGAGATGGGCTCGATCGTGGCTCCGCTCACGGCGTCGGGTCTCCTCGCCGTCGCGGGTCACCGACGAGCGGCCGCGAACGGCGCCGCCGCCGCCTGCGTCGCGTGGCTCGCGCTGCAGGGGACGAAGAAGCTGGTGGGACGGCCGCGGCCGGGTGACGCGGCTCCCGAGACCACGCGCATGCGGATCGCTCGTCCGCAGGCGTCGTCGTGGCCCAGCAGCCATCCGGCAATCCTCACGACGTTCTCGCGGGTCGCAGCCCGCGAGCTCGACGTCGGGCGCTCCGGGCGGACCTTGCTCACGACGCTCGATCTGGCCGTCGCGTACTCCCGCGTCTACGTCGGGGTGCACTATCCGAGCGACGTCGCGAGCGGCCTCCTGATCGGTCGCGCGATCGCCCGCTGGTGGCCGCGGCGCCGCCGGTAGACTCGTCGCACCGTGCTCGCCGAACTGCCCGTCACCCTGGCGTCCGTCACCTGGCCCGTCCTCGACCGGTTCCGCTTCGGGGACTCGTTCGCGATCTCACCGCACGGCATCTTCATCGCGATCGGCTTCGGCATCGGCGCCTGGGTCTTCACGAAGCTCGCGATCCAGCGTGGCGTGCCGGAGGACCTCGCGAACTCCGTGGTGTTCTGGTCGCTGATCGGCGCGATCGTCGGCGCGCGCGTCGGCTACGTGATCG
Source organism: Actinomycetota bacterium (assembly GCA_035463115.1). Taxonomy (GTDB): domain Bacteria; phylum Actinomycetota; class UBA4738; order UBA4738; family HRBIN12; genus BPGL01. Next base: position 7,343 of record DATHTO010000105.1, read on the forward strand.
CCCATGTCAGTGAGTTCGAGAGCCCGCTCGAATGGTTCGAGGTCTGGCGCGGCGGCATCTCGTTGCTGGGCGGCATCGCCGGCGCGACGATCGCGAACGCGGTGAACATCCGTCGCAAGCAGTACCGCTTCCGGTTCTTCCAGATCGCCGACACGGTGGCTCCTGCCCTCGCGCTCGGGATCATGGTCGGCCGCATCGGCGACCTGATCATCGCGGATCACCTCGGGAAGCCGACGAGCTGGCTGCTCGCGTGGCGGTACTCGAGCGGCGCGATCGCGCCGCCGTTCTCGTGCCAGGACGGCTTCTGCACCGCGCAGCTCGACGACGGCTACGTCCAAACGATCAGGGAAGGCAGTGCGCGGCTCGTCGACGGGGCCGGCCGCCTCGTCGCCGAAGGCGTCGGCGTCCATCAGACCGCGCTCTACGACATGCTGCTCGCCGGCGTGCTGTTCGCCTTCCTGTGGTGGTTCATCCGATCGCCGCGTCGCGAAGGCATGGTCACGCTCACGTTCGGCCTCTGGTACGGCTCCATGCGGCTGCTCGAGGACTCGCTCAGGATCGACAAACGGTTCGGTCCGCTCACGGGATCGCAGTGGACGGCCCTCACCGTCGCGACGGTGTGCGCGCTGCTCCTGATCTGGTTCGCCACCCGGAAGCCCGACGGCCCGACCACGCCGCCGCGCCGGCCGCTCCGCGACACGTCGCCGGCGCCGGGCGAGGAGCCGCCCGACGGAGGATCCGAACCGGAACCGAGCGCGACGACGACGGTCTGAGGCGTCAGCCCGACTGTGATGCCATCAGGCTGAGCGGCTTGCCGAGCTTGGACTTCGTCGCCTTCCGCACGGCCTGCGCGGCCGCTCGGAGCGCCTCGCTGGCCGGCGCGTCGGGCTCGCTGACCACGATCGGCACGCCTTCGTCTCCGCCCGCGCGGATCGCCGGCACGAGCGGCACCTGCGCCAGCAACGGCACGTCGAGGGTCTCGGCGGCCTCCCGCCCCCCACCTTCGCCGAAGATCGCGTCGCGCTCGCCGCAGTGCGGGCACACGTAGTAGCTCATGTTCTCGATCACGCCGATCGGGCGCAGGTTGGTGCGCTCCGCCATCTTGCCGGCGCGCTCGGCGACCTTCCTCGCCGCTTCCTGGGGCGTCGTCACGACCACCATCGACGCTCCCGGGATGAACGAGGCCAGCGAGATCGAGACGTCACCCGTTCCCGGCGGCAGGTCGCACAGGAGGTAGTCGAGGTCGCCCCAGTAGACGTCGCCGAGGAACTGCTCGATCGCCTTGTGGAGCATCGGCCCGCGCCAGATCACCGGTGTCTCCTCCGGGACGAAGAAGCCCATCGAGATCACCTTCACCCCGTGCGCTTCGAGGGGGAGGATCATGTCGTCGAAGCCGACCGGCTTCCCGGTGACGCCGAGCATCCGCGGCACGCTGAACCCCCACACGTCGGCGTCGAGCACGCCGACGTTCGCGCCGTCGGCGGCGAGCGCCGCCGCGAGGTTCACCGTGACGCTCGACTTGCCGACGCCGCCTTTGCCCGATGCGATCGCGATGATCGACGTGCGCTCCGGGAACCGGATGGGCGAGGGCGCCGCCTGCGCGCCGTGCGCGTGGCCGTGCCCGTCACCGCCGCGGAGTTGGCCGACGAGCGCCTGACGCTGCTGCTCGCTCATCGGCGTCAGCGACACGCGGACCTGCTCCACGCCCTCGAGCGGTTGCACCGCCGCGGTGACGTCGGAGGTGATCCGGTCGCGGAGCGGACATCCTTCGATCGTCAGCAGGACGTGGACGTGGACCGTCCCGCCGTCGACGTCGATGCGGTCGAGCATCCCGATGTCCTCGATCGGTCGACCGATCTCGGGGTCGCGGACGTTCCGGAGCGCCTCGCGCACCTGCTGCTCGGTTGCCATCGCGGCTTCCTCTCCCGTCGGACGTGATAAACACGGTGACCACCGTGGAAATCCAGTCTACGACCATCCCGCCATGACCGAGCCCGCGCCCATCGACGTCCACAAGGCCCTCGCGGAGGACACGCGGTACCGGCTGTACCGGTACCTCCGGCTGTCGGGAAGGCCTGTTCCGATCCGCGAGCTGGCGAGTCGCCTGTCCCTCCATCCCAACACCCTGCGACCCCACCTGCGCCGCCTCGAAGAGGTCGGCCTGGTGTCCAGCGAGACGAGGAAGGGCCCGACCGTCGGGCGACCACAGACCGTGTACGTGGCGGTCGACGTCGAAGGACGCGAAGGACGCGACTACCGCCTGCTGGCGGACATCCTGACCGGTGTGCTCTCCGGCTCACGTCAGCGCGTGCGTGCCCGGGAGCACGCGCGTGAATGGGGGGCGTACCTGGTCGGCCGCGCCGCCCCGAAGCCCGGCGCCCGTCGACCGGCGGGTCCGAACCTTGCGGTCCTGCAAGAGGCTCTCGACGCGGCGGGGTTCGATCCGCGGTTCCGTCGGACCGATCCGCAGACCGTCGAGATCTCGCTGCGCGACTGCCCGTTCCGAGACCTGCTCGACGAGCACCGGGACCTCGTGTGTTCGATCCACCAGGGGTTGCTCGAGGGGATGCTCGCTGCGTCGCGACCGACGTTGCGCATGACGCGGTTCGAGCCGCTCCGCGATCGATCGGCCGTCTGCCGCCTGACCGCCGAGGGCGCCTGACCTGCGGCTCCGGCCTCCCGCCCTTCCGCGGTGGGCGAGCGGCGCCGACATCTCGCCCGGAACTTGAGTCCTCCGGCCTGGCCGCCGATGGGGGAGGAGCGGCCGGCGTGGACGCTCGGCTCGCGTGGTCTGACAGGTGGCGAGGGAGACGATGGAGACGAGCGATTCTCCGATCGTGCCGGAGTTCAACTCCTGGCTCGAGGAGCTGGTGAACGGCGAAGGCTCCGATCTGCACGTCAAGGTCGGGTCGGCGCCGATGGTGCGGCTCCCGGAGGGTCTGCACCGTCTCGACCGCGATCCACTGTCGCCGATCGAGACCGAAGCGATCGCCGAGGGGATCATCCCGGAGGACCGCAAGGCGCACTTCCGCGAGCACGGGGAGGTCGACTTCGCGTACTCCGTCGCGAACGTCGGGCGCTTCCGTGCCAACGTGTTCCGGCAGCGCGGTTCGACCTCGATGGTGCTCCGGAAGCTCCGTTTCGGTGGCCCGTCGTTCGAGGAGGTCGGTCTGCCCGACGCGATCCGGTCGCTCGCCGACGAGCACCGGGGACTGATCTTGGTCACCGGGCCGACCGGATCGGGGAAGACCACGACGCTCGCCGCGATGATCGACTACATCAACAAGACGAAGCCCGTGCACATCGTGACGATCGAGGACCCGATCGAGGTCCTCCACAAGGACCACACGGCCTCGATCAACCAGCGGGAGGTCGGGAACGACACCGAAGACTTCCTCACGGCGCTGCGGGCAGCGCTCAGGCAGGACCCCGACGTGATCCTGATCGGCGAGATGCGCGACACCGAGACGGTCCGTGCGGCGCTCCAGGCGGCGGAGACCGGACACCTCGTCATGTCGACGCTGCATACCGTCGACGCCACGGAGACGGTCAACCGCGTGATCGACTTCTTCCCTCCGTACCAGCAGAAGCAGATCCGGCTCGCGCTCGCGGGCACGCTCCGGGGGATCATCTGCCAGCGGCTCGTTCCCACCGTCGACGGTGGGCGCACGCCCGCGCTCGAGATCATGGTCAACACCGGTCGCGTCGCCGAGCGGATCGCCGACCCCGAGAAGACGCACGAGATCAAGGACGTGATCAACGACGGCGCCTTCTACGGCATGGTGTCGTTCGACCAGTGGCTGCTGCGACTCCTGCAGGCCGGCACGATCACGACCGACGCCGCCTTCAAGGCCGTCTCGAACAAGCACGACTTCGAGCTCGCGATGCAGCAGGCCGGGCTCGCCCTTCCCGTCTGAACGCATCCGGCCCCGATCGGAAGCCGTCGGGCGCATGCCGCAGCCGCAACCACGAGCCGTTGACGTCGACACCGGTCATGCCGTGTGCGACGCTGCTCGAGCCACATCTCACCCGATCGGGGAGGCGAGCGACGTGCGGCGGACGATCGTGACGATCGTGTCGGTGGCGATGCTGATCCCGAGCGCTGCGCTCGCCGTGTCCCGCGAGGACCCGAACGACACGTCAGGACCGCTCGACATCTCGAGCACGGGCTTCACGAACGTGCGCGACCCGGCTCGGCTTCGGTTCGAGGTACGGACCTACGGGGCTGGAGCCTCCGGCGGTGCCGCCGGGCCCGCCAGCTCGAGGACGGGTGCTCGATCCGGTTCTGGCTCGACACACGCGGCGCTCCCGCGTACCGACCGACGGGACGAGGGCTCGACTACTGGGTCGCCTGGCGCATCGAAGACTGCGCGCTGATCGACGCCGACACCTCGAACGACATCGCGCATGGCAGGGCCACGAAGACGAGCGACTCGGTGACGTGCGTGATCCCTCGCGCCGCGCTCGACATCCGGAAGAAGATCCGCTGGTTCGCCACGACGACGTGGGCCGACCCGGTCGATGGCTGGTACGCGACCGACTACGCCCCCGACGCGGGCTGGTACGGCTGATCGAACGCGGCGCGCGGTCGCCGGCGTCCCACCACGTAGCCCCCGGCGACGCCCACGAGGCCGGTCGCGATCGCGATCGCGACGCCCGGACCGCCCTCGTCCGGCACCACGCTCGCTGCCGTGACCGACGCTCGCGGCTCGACGACGACGGCGCCCGTCATCCCCGGATGCAGCGAGCACGCGTACGTGTAGGTGCCCGCCTCGTCGAAGCTCGCGGTGAACGACTCGCCCTGCCGGAGGGTGTCGACGTGCCCCCAGCCCCAACCGGCCGGCGCGACGTTGTGCTCCATCGGATCGCGGTTCGTGAACGTGATCGTCTCGCCGACGTGCGCGTGCAGGACCGTCGGGGTGAAGCACGCGTCCACCATGTCGACGGCGGTGCCCGACGCTTCCGCGATCGGATCGGGGCAGTGACCGCCGCCACCGGCGCCGGCGGGCGCCGCTCCGAGCCCGATCGCACCCGCGGCGATGCCGACCGACGCCATCACCCGCACGACGCGACGCCGCACCTCGACCACCTCCCGTGACGGGCCGGCGCCGACGGCCGGCGACATCTGCTCTACACCGGAGGCGCCGCCTCGGTTCCGTCACATGATCGAGCGCATCACCTGGATCGCGTCGTCCAGCGGGAGCTCGGATTCGAACCGGAGCGTGTCGTCGTCGTCATCGACGAGGAGCACGTTGCCGCGGACCCGGAACCGTTCGAGCCGACCGTCGACGGGGAGCTCGAGCTCGTGGCTGCCCTCGATCCAGAGCGCTCGGCGTCCGTCGAGATCGACGACCTCGAGGCGCGTTCCACCGCCGGGCGCGACGCCTTTCGAGGCGACGTCGGCCTCCCCCCGGAACCGCACGAGGATCGCGCCCCAGCCCGTGCCGTCGATCGGGGGGAGGGTGGGTGTCGCTCGCCATCCGGCGACGACCCACGGTGCGGGGTCGTCGCCCTCGATCGCGGGCTCCTGCAGCCAGAAGGCATCGGGCTCGCCGAGCACGGACGGCGTCGCGAAGGCCGAGCCCAGCGCCGCCTCGGCCTCGTTCCGCGTGATCGGCTCTCCGAAGGCCGCGCCGGGAAAGACCGGGCCCGGCGACGTCGGCCGCCCGGGGATCCGCTCGATCGTGACCGCGCCGAGGTCGAAAAGGAGCTTCGCGGCGCCGGCCGCGGCCCCCACCGTCAGGAGCGCCGCGGCGATCAACAGGACCCTCCGTCGGTGTGACGGCCGACCTCCGACCGCGAACCTCGCCGGAGTTCCGAGCGTACGGCGCCCGCGACCGTCGCGGATCCCGGCAGCCACATCGGCCGTCACGTCGGGCGTCGCCGGCCACCGGAGGTCGAGACGGGCGAGCGCGCTCCCGAGCGCCTCGTCGTCGAGCCGTCGGAGCTCGTCGGCCGTCACGGGGTCACCTCCGAGGGCACGTCGGCGATAACGTGACGCAAGCGCGCCATCGCGCGCGAGAGCCGGGACTTCACGGTGCCCGGCGGCACCCCCAGGGCGTCGGCCATCTCGGCTTCCGACAGCTCGAAGAGCCAGCGGTAGGCGACGACGAGGCGGTCGTCGGGCGTCAAGCGGTTCATCGCGGCAACGAGGAGCGCCGCGTCGTCGCGCGCGAGCACGGTCTCGTCGGGCGCGGGCGCGGCCTCGTGCGGCGTCGCCCCGGCGTCACGGAGCGCCAGCGCCTCGCGCCGGCGCGCCGATCGCGACCGGTTCCGCGCTTCGTTCGAGACGATCCGGCAGAGCCACGGCCGGAAGGGCGCTCCCTGTCGGAACCGCGGCAGCGCGAACCACGCCTTCACGAACGCCTCCTGCACCGCGTCCTCCGCGTCGGCGCCGGGCGCGACGACCCAGGCGACACGGAACGCGAGCTCGCGGTACCGCGTCACCAGCTCGCCGAAGGCGTCGGCGTCGCCGTCCTTCGCCCGCGCGACGAGCGTCTCGTCGGAGATCCGGTCGACGACCGGTCGGTGATCGGTCACGTCGTCGCCATGTCTACACCGGCGGGACGCCGGCGGTTCCGCGACGCCGCCACGAGGTCGTGTCGGCTCGGCGCGGCGGAGGCGCGGCGCGCGGGCTGGACCGCGGGCGCGGGCAGCGTGGTCCTCGGGCGGAGACACCTCCGCCCGAGGCTCCCGCTCAGCCGGCGGGAGGAGGCGGCGGCGCCGGCGCCGAGCGCCCGCGCCCGGCCCATCCGCCGCCGTCGGCGTTCACGTCGCCCGCGACGGTGAACGCCGAGACGAGCCCGGCGAGCTCCATCGGAACGACGATCTTCGACGACGCCGAGGTCCCCATCGACTTCAGCGCCTCGAGGTACTGGAGCCGCATCGTGTTGTCGTCGACCGTCGCGGCGACCTCGAAGATCTTCTGCAGCGCGAGGGCGAAGCCTTCGGCGCGCAGCACCGCCGACTGCCGGTCGCCTTCGGCGTTCAGGATCGCCGACTGCTTGTTGCCTTCGGCGTTGAGGATCGCGGCTTCCTTGTTGCCTTCCGCGACCGTGACCGCGGCCGCTTTCGCACCCTCGGCCTCGGTGACGACGGCGCGGCGCGTGCGCTCCGCCGACATCTGCCGCGTCATCGCCTCCTGGACGCTCGGCGGCGGGATGATCTCGCGGATCTCGACGTTCGTGATCTTCACGCCCCAGCGCTCGGTCACCTCGTCGAGCTTCGCGCGCAGGATCGTGTTGATCTCGTCGCGCTTCGCCAAGACGTCGTCGAGCGGGATGTCACCGATCACGGCGCGCAAGGTCGTCGCCGCGAGGTTCTGCGCCGCCCCCGCGAAGTTGCCGACCTGCACGACGCTGTCCTTGGGGTTCAGCACCTTGTAGAAGACGATGAAGTCCACCCCGATCGGGGCGTTGTCCTTCGTGATCGAGTCTTGCCGTGGGATCTCGAGGTAGAACTCGCGCAGGTCGACCGTGACCGCCTTGTCGATGAAGGGGATCAGGATCACGAACCCGGGCCCCTTCGTCGCGAGGAACCGTCCCAGCCGGAACACCACGAGCCGTTGGTACTCGCGGACGATCCGGATCGCGTTGAAGAGCAGCAGCAACGCGACGACGACGACCACGATCACGCCGATGAACAGCGGACCGATCTCCATCAGGTGGTTCCTCCTGTTCTTTTGGCTGTTCTCCTGGCTGTTCTCTTGGCTGTGCTCTTGCTCGTTGCGGTCGCGTCCCCCGCGACCGAGAGGTCGGCGGGGGTCTGCTCGTCGGGAGCCGTCGGGGGCGACGGCGCCCCGGCCTCCAGCGGCTCGACGGTGAGCACGAGGCCGTCGAGCGCGGTCACGCGGATGCGCGCACCGGGCGAGAGCGGACCGGCGGGCGCGACCGCCTTCCACTCCTCGGCCGACACGCGCACCACGCCGCCACGCGGATCCACACCGAGGCCGACGACGACGCCGTCCTTCCCGACGATCGCCTCGGGGCCCTGCACGGGAGGCAGGTTCCGCATGCGCATCACCTTCGTCACGACGAACCCGAAGAAACCGGCCATCAGCGCGGCCGTCGGGATCAGCACGAGCGGCGACACCGCGGCGCCGCCGGACCGGTCGTAGAGGAACCATCCGCCGAGCAACGTGCACACGGTCGCGGCGGCGCCGAAGAGTCCGAGGCCCGGGGCGTTCAGCTCGATCACGAAGAACACGACGGCCGCGATCAGCAGCAGCACGCCGAACCAGCGCACCGGCAGGACGCCGAAGGAGAACAGCGAGATCAGCAGGAGGACGGTGCCGACGGTGCCGCTGAACACGTGCCCGGGGATCAACAGTTCGAGGACGATCAGCGCGAGGCCGAGCCAGAAGAACAGGAACGCGAGCGTCGGGTCGAACAGGCCGTGGAGGAAGCCGAGGAAGCCGCCGAGTTCGCGCTCCTCGACGGTCGCGCCGGCGGTCGAGAGCGTCACGCGCTCGCCGCTCGCGAGATCCACCGTGCGGCCGTCGATCTCGCGGAGCAGCGCGTCGCGGGTCGGCGCGATCAGTTCGATCACGTCGCCCTCGAGGGCTTCCTCGGCCGAGACGCTTCGCCCTTCGAGGACGAAGCTGGCCGCCAGCTCGGGGTTGCGACCGTAGGTCTGTGCGAGGCTGCGGATCGAGGCGGCTGCGTCCTCGGAGATCTTCGTGGAGAGATCGCCGCCGTCGAGGCCGACCGGGGTCGACGCGCCGGTGTTCGTGCCCGGCGCCATGGCGGCGATCGATCCGGCCAGCAGCACGAACGCCCCCGCGCTCGCCGCTCGGGCGCCCTGCGGGGCCACGTAGGTCACCGTCGGCACGGTGGCCGCGAGGAGTGCCTCGGTGATCTGGTTCATCGACGACGACAAGCCGCCCGGCGTGTCGATCCCGATCACGACCGCGGCGGCGTTCGCGTCGGACGCGCGTGCCACCTCGCGCGAGATGTAGTCGGCGTTGATGTCGTCGACGACGCCTTCGAGGCGGAGGACGACCACGCTGCCGGGAGAGATCTGGGCCGCCGCAGGCGGGGCGAGGAACGCCAAGAGGAGGCCGACGGAGGTCAGGAGCACCCCGAGCGAGACCCGGACCACCCGCATGTCGTTCCCCTCAGCCTCCGTGTGCCGCGTTGCGGCATCGTACATGGCAGATTCGCCGCGGCGCCCGGCTCGGTTCTCGCCCTGAGGGTGGCTGCACCACGGGCCCTGTCGCGTCGTCGCGGGAAACACACACCGGCCGGTAGACCGATGTTCCGTGCCGTGGGACGCTAGGTCATGGCGGTCGCAAGCCCGCCGCCGCCAGCTCGTCGTATATCCGGAGGACCGATAGGTGCAGAGCCGCAACACGGGGCCGCTCCTCCCCACGGAGGAGCGTCAGCTCATGGATGCGCTCCTCGCCGGCGACGAAGCCGCGGTTCGAGCGTTGTACGCGCGGTTCGGGCGCCCCGTCTACGCGATGGGGCTCCGGCTGCTCGGCACGCGCGAGGCGGCCGAAGAGCTGACGCAGGACGTCTTCCTGACGGCATGGCGGAAGGCGGCCCGGTTCGACCCCAGCCGGGGGCGCCTGTCGACGTGGCTGATGACGATCGCGCACAACCTCGCCGTCGATCGCCTCCGCCGGGAGACCGGCGTGACGCGACCGAACCTCGTCCTGGTGGACGAGGTCCCCGACGTGCCCGGCGCCCACGACGAGGAGGCCCTCGTGATGGAACGCGACGCGGCGGTGCGGGCCCTGTCCACGCTCACCGACGCCGAGCGACGGTTGCTCGCTCGCGCGTACTTCCGCGGGATGACGGCGCGCGAGATCGCCGAGTCCGACGGCATCCCGCTCGGCACGGTCAAGACCCGCCTCCGCGCGGCGCTGATCAAGGTCCGCAAGGCGAACGAGCTGAAGGATCTCGTGTGAACTGCGCCACCGCTCGCGACCGGCTGTCGGAACACGCGCTCGGCGTGGTCGGCGGTCGCGAAGCCGATGCGCTCGACCGACACCTGGAGTGGTGCGCGGCGTGTCGGAAGGAGGCGCGCGACCTCGGTCGGGCCGCCGCGGTGCTGCCCTACGCGTTGGCGCCGGCCGAGCCGTCGGCCGAGCTCGAGGATCGGATCGTCGACGCCGTGCGCGTCGCCGCGGGGGGCGGCCGACCGGTCGCGGCGCCGCGACGGTCGCGTCTGGCGACCGTGGCCGTGCTCGCGGCGGCGATGGCCGTGTCGGGTCTCGGATGGGGCGCCGTGATGGCGGGACGCGCCTCGCGAGCGGAAGAGAGCGCCGAGGCGGCGGCGGTCCGCTCGCAGCGAGCGATCTTCCGGTTCAGCGAGGTCTTCGACGGCCTCGAGTTCGCCGATTCCGACGTGCAGCTCGGGCTGCTCGTCCCCACCGAGATCGGCGGAGGCGCGAGCGGGACCGCCGCGACGGTCGTGGTGCCCGGGGCCAACGACACGGTGCTCGTCGTCATGAGCGGATTGGTGGCCGAAGGCGACGCCCCGTACACGGTGGCGTTGCGCGGGGGTCCCGAGGACTCGCTCGTCGTGGGCGTCGTTCCGTCGGCGCTGATCGCGACCGATGGGACCGCCGAGTTCGCGGCGACGCCGGTCGATGACCTGCGGCGGTTCGATCGCGTGGTCGTCACCAACACCCACGGCGATGTCGTGCTTCGAGGGGCCCTCGAGGCGCGGGTGCCCGTTCCGTCGCCGTCGCCGTAGGCGCGGCGCGACGACCGCGGACGCGCGGCGGCGCGCGAGGCGACCGCACGGTCCCCGGTCCGTAAGCTTCCGGTCCGTAAGCTTCCGGCATGCGCTTCGGGCTGAGCCTGCCCCACTACGGGTTCTCGTCGCCGGATGGCGCTCCGATCACGTTCGAGGCGTGCGCCGGATGGGCCGAGCGGGCGGAGCGGCTCGGCTTCGATTCGGTCTGGCTCTCGGACCACTTCTTCTATTCGTTCGGACGCTACGGCGCGGATCCGGCGCCGATCGCGTCGCTCGAGCCGCTCACCACCCTGGCGGGGCTCGCCACCCGGACGGCTCGCGTGCGGCTCGGGACCCTCGTCCTCGGCGCGCCGTTCCGGCACCCCGGCCTGCTGCTGAAGACGGCCGCGTCGCTCGACGCGCTGTCGGGAGGCCGCCTCGATCTCGGCCTGGGCGCCGGGTGGCTGAAGGACGAGTTCGACGCGTTCGGGTACGGCTTCGGAACCGTGGGCGAACGATTCGACCGGCTCGCCGAGACCCTCGCGCTGTTCACCGCGGCGGTCCGCGCCGACGGCGGTCCGGTGTCGTTCGACGGGAGGACCGTGACGCTGCGCGAGGCCCACGTGCTCCCGGCAGCGGTCCAGCGTCCGATCCCGGTGTGGGTGGGAGGCAAGGGCGGTCCGCGCCTGCTGAGGCTCGCGGCGCGGCACGCGGCCGGGTGGAACCTCGCGTGGCGGATCTCGCCCGGGGGCTACGACGAGAAGCTCGAGGGCGTCCGAGCCGCGTGCGCATCGGTCGGGCGCGATCCCGCGACGTTCCGTCTGTCGGTGGGATTGCACGCGCTGCTCGGCGAGGACGAGGCGGCGGCACGGGCGGCGTTCGAGCGCGGCCGCGCCGCGATGCCCGGCGGCGCCCTCGATGCCGAAACGTACGGGTCGTGGCGCGCCGACACCTTGTCGGGCACGCCGGCCGAGGCGCTGGCACGGGTCGCCGAGTTCGAGGCGCGTGGCGTGGAGGAGATCGTCGTCGCACCGTGGGTGCTTCCGTTCGCGATCCCCGAGCCGGCGCAGGTCGAGCTCTTCGCCGACCAGGTGATCGCGCCGCTCCGGGCGGGCGGCGCATGACGCCGCGCGACGCCGTCCTGCTCGTCCTGACCGAGGCCTCCGAGCCCTTGCACTGGACGGTGATCCAGGATCGCGCGCTCCGCGGCGGCATGCTCGACCCGTTCCAGGTGCGCGACGTGCGGGCGGCGGTCCACGGAGCGCTCCGGGAGCTCGCGGCCGACGGCCTGATCCACCGGCACGGCAAGGGGGTCTACGCGTCGTTCCCGCTCGCGCTGGGCGACGACGTCGGCGACGGCTGAGCCTCGGCCGGCTACGGCCGGTAGGCGATCCGCGAGAACCGCTCCAGCTTCTCGAAGCGATGTTCCGCCTCGATGTAGCGGATCGTTCCCGACCGTCCGCGCATCACCATGGAATGCGTCGTCGCGCCGTCCGGGAAGTACTTCACGCCTTTCAGGAGGTATCCGTCGGTGATGCCGGTCGCGGCGAAGAAGACGTCATCTCCCTGCACGAGATCGTCGATGCCGAGCACGGCGTCGGGGTCGAGCCCCTGCTCGATGAGCTGTGCGCGCTCGTCGTCGTCGCGCGGCGCGAGGCGGCCCTGGATCGCGCCGCCGAGGCACTTCAAGGCCGCGGCAGCGACGACTCCCTCGGGCGTGCCACCGACGCCGACGAGGAGATCGACCTGGGTCCGCGGCGCCGCGGCGACGATCGCACCGGCCACGTCACCGTCGCGGATCAAGAAGACGTGGGCGCCCATCTCGTGACACCGGGCGATCAGGTCTTCGTGGCGTGGCCGGTCGAGGATCGTCACCGTGACCGCCTCGGGACGCTTCCCCTTCGCCTTCGCGACCTGCCGGATGTTCTCCTCGATCGGCGCGGTGATGTCGATCACGTCGGCAGCTTCGGGCCCGGTGGCGATCTTGTCCATGTACACCGCCGCTCCCGGGAAGAGCATGGCGTCCCGGGCCGCGAGCGCGATCACCGACAGGGCGTTCGGCTGGCCGATCGCGGTGAGCGTGGTTCCGTCGATCGGATCGACCGCGACGTCGACGGCCGGGCCGGTCCCGTCGCCGACCTCCTCGCCGTTGTACAGCATCGGCGCCTCGTCCTTCTCGCCCTCGCCGATCACCACCGTCCCGTGCATCGACACGGTGTCGATCATCAGCCGCATCGCGTCGACGGCGGCCTGGTCGGCGGCGATCTTGTCGCCCTTGCCGATCCACGGGCCGGAGGCGAGGGCCGCCGCTTCCGTCACGCGTACGAGCTCGAGCGCGAGGTTCCGATCGGGGCGGGTCGCGTCGGCCATCGTTCCTCCTTGCGTCGCGGGCGAGCGGTTCGAATCCTACGCCGGGTGGTTCCTCCCGAGCATCCCGCGGGCCTCGTACCACTCGAGCGCGCGGCGGAACGTCTCCTCGAGCGGCGTGTAGCTGAGCCCGAGCTCCCGCGTCGCGCGTGAGCCGTCGTAGCGGTGCCCGTGCAGCAGCGTCCGGAGCATCTCGGCGCACAGGGGCGGATCGCCCGATGCGATCCGAGCGATCGCGCCGGCGACGGGGGTGGCGGCGCGGACGAGGCTCCGAGGCACCCACAGCACGCGTCGCGGCGCACCCGTCATCCCCCGCAGCAGGGCGACCGCCTCCTCGCTCGTGACCGACGAGCCCGACACGAGGTAGCGCTCACCGGTCGCGCCGCGGATCGCCGCGAGGAGGTGGGCGCGGGCGCAGTCGTCGACGTCGACGATCGAGAGCCAGGTCCGGACGAGCACGGCCACGGGCGTCCGCGCGACGCCGAGCAGGAGCTTCGCCGTGCCGCTGGTGCGTCCGGGGCCCTGCACCGACGACGGGTTCACGGCGACGACCTCGACCCCGGCGTCGCGGCCCGCGGCGAACGCGTGGCGCTCGCCGAGGTACTTGGACCTCGCGTAATGGGTCGCGAACGTGCCCGATGGCTCGGTGTGCTCGGTGCCGACCGTCCCTTCGGCCTCGGCGACGGCGGCGGCCGACGACGTGTGCACGACGCGGGCGATCCCGGCGGCCGCCGCCGCACGGACCACGCGTTCGGGTCCCGAGACGTTCGCGGCGTACATCGGTCCCGGATCTCGGACGCATGCCGCGTTGATCCCCGCCACGTGGAACACGACGTCGCATCCGTCCATCGCGTCGCGGAGCGACGGCTCGTCGAGGATCGACCCTCGCACCGGCGAGGCGCCGAGCGAGGCCACCGACGCCTCGGCCTCGGCGCTCCGCGCGAGGGCGCGGACCGGAACGCCGCCGGCGACGAGGTGCCGGACCACCGCGCCGCCGACGAAGCCGCTCCCGCCGGTGACGAACGCGGTGCCGAGCGAGGCGACGTCGGTCGCCGTCACGCCCGCTGCCGGGTGAGGCGCCCGACGAACCGGCCGAGGTAGTCGACGGCGGACCAGACGGTGACGAGCGCCGCGAGCAGCATCGCCCACTGATCGACGAAGCGATCGGCGACCACGACGTCGGGGCGCCAGATCGCGAGCGTGATCGCGACGAACTGGACGTTCGCCTTCGCCTTGCCGAGCAGCGACGGTGCGACGACCGTGCCTTCCGTCGCGCTGACGGCGCCGCGCAACCCGAGGATCAGCAGCTCACGGCCGACGATCACCGCGGCGATCCACGACGTCGTGCGGTCGACCTCGACGAGCGCGATGAGGACGCCGGCGACGAGGAGCTTGTCCGCGGTCGTGTCGAGGAAGTTGCCGAGCGGGGTCGTGCGCTTCCAGCGGCGCGCGAGCCTGCCATCGAAGAAGTCGGTGATCGCGGCGAACGCGAACAACCACGCGGCGACGCCGAACCCCCATCCACGCTCCCGCCCCGCGAGGATCAGCGCCATCACCACCGGCGTGAGCAGCACGCGCAGGTAGGTCAGTCCGGCGAGGACGGCTCCTGCGCGTCGGTCGGCGGTGCGCACGCGGACGAGCGTAACAAGGTGTTCGCCCTCGAGGCGTTCCGGGTGTCGGCCGCGCACGGTCGTCGGAGACGGACGGGCACGGGCCATTCACGAGGAGCCGGCGAGCAGGTCGCGGACGGCGCCGCCGTCAGGCAGTCCGAGTGCCCGCCGAGCGAGGCCGCGTGCGTCGGCGAGATCCACCGCTCGCACGGCCTCCTTCACCGTGGCGATCGCGGGCGATCCCATCGACAGCTCGGTGACGCCCATGCCGAGCAGCAGTCGCGTGGCCGTGGCGTCGCCGGCGAGCTCACCGCAGACGCCGATCCACGTGCCGGTGCGCGACGCCGCCTCGGCGGCGAGGGCCACGAGTCGCAGCACGGCCGGATGCAGCGCGTCATGGAGCGCGGCGACGTGTTCGTTCCCGCGGTCCGCGGCCAAGGTGTACTGCGTCAGGTCGTTCGTCCCGACGGAGAAGAAGTCGACGTCGTCGGCGAGGTGCGCCGCGGTCAACGCCGCGGACGGCACCTCGATCATCACGCCGACCTCGATCGAGGCGTCGGGCGCGACCGCGCGCCGAGCGTCCTCGAGCGCGCCGCGCGCCGCGCGAAGCTCGGCGACGGTCGCCACCATGGGGAACATCACCCGTACCCGATGGTGCGCCGCAACGCGAGCCAGGGCGCGGAGCTGTGGCGACAGCACGTCCGGCCGCGCGAGCCCGAGGCGGACGCCGCGCACCCCGAGGAACGGGTTCGTCTCCGGGGACTGCCCGAGCCAGCGGAGCGGCTTGTCGGCGCCCGCGTCAAGTGTCCGCACCAGCAACGGCCGACCGTCGAGGGCCTCGGCGGCGGCGCGGTACGCGGCCTCCTGTTCCTCCTCGTCGGGCATCGTCTCGCGGCCCATGAAGAGGAACTCCGTTCGGAACAGGCCGATCCCGTCTGCGCCGGCCGCGACCGCCGGCGCGATCTCGGCCGGGGTGCCGACGTTCGCCGCGACCTCGATCGTGACGCCGTCGAGCGTGATCGCCGGCTCGTGCGCCCGACGGGACGCCGCCGCGGCGGCCGCGGCCCGCTCGTCGGCTCTCGACATGACCTCGGCGACCACGCCATCGGGTGGATCGACGTGGACGACGCCCGCGACGCCATCGAGCGCGAGGCGCGTGCCCTCGTCGACCGACGCGATCGCGTCGCCGACGCCCACGACGGCCGGGATGCCGAGGGCGCGCGCAAGTACGGCGGCGGGCG
>DATHTO010000106.1:0-4430 GCA_035463115.1 Actinomycetota bacterium
TCGCGCGCAGCTCACGGAGGTACGCCGCGGCCTGCTCGGGCGAGCGCATGTCGGGCTCGCTCACGCACTCGACCAGCGGAACGCCCGCCCGGTTGTAATCGACGAGCGCGGAGTCGGCGTAGTGGATGCGCCCGCTCGTCGAGCCGTGCGTCGTCTTGCCGGTGTCCTCCTCCATGTGGACACGGGTGATGCCCACGCGCGTCGACGTGCCGTCGGGGAGCTCCACGTCGAGGTGCCCGCCGACGCAGATCGGGAGGTCGTACTGGCTGATCTGGTAGTTCTTCGGCATGTCGGGATAGCAGTAGTTCTTCCGGTGGAACACCGAGTGCGGCGCGATCTCGCAGTCGAGCGCGAGGCCGATCTTGATGATCCGGGCGATCGCCTCGCGGTTCGGCACGGGGAGCGACCCCGGATGGCCCATGCAGACGGGGCACGTGTGCGTGTTCGGCGGCGCCCCGAACGCGTTCAGGCACGAGCAGAACATCTTCGTCTTCGTGCTGAGCTCGACGTGGCACTCGAGCCCGATCACGGCTTCCCACTCGGCCATCGACGGGCAGCCTACCCGACGCCTTTCACGCGGATGCCCGCTCGCTCGTCGTTCGGGAAGCAGGCGGCGCGGGTCGCCGTCCGTACCCTGGAGCGTCATGGCGACCACGACCGAGACCGCGCCGACGACCGGCGCTCCCAGCACGGCGCGGATCTGGACCGCGCTCGTCACCGTCTACTTCTTCTGGGGGACCACGTACCTCGCGATCGACCGCTCGAACCAGACGATCCCGCCGCTCGTGGGCCCCGCGATCCGGTTCGCGATCGCCGGCCTCGCGCTGATGGCCTGGAGCCGGCTGCGCGGCGGCTGGACGCGCCCGACCCGAGCGCAGTGGCGGACCGCGTTCGTCGTCGGCGGCCTGCTGCTCTTCGGTGGGAACGCGTCGGTGGCGGTCGCGGAGGACCGCGGCGTCGACACGGGCATCGTCGCCCTGATCATCGCCCTGGTGCCGATCTGGATCGCGTTGATCGACCGGATCGTCCTGCGGAGCGCGCCCCTGGGATGGCGCGTCGTCGTCGGTCTGGTCGGCGGGTTCGGCGGCGCGGCGTTGCTGCTGCGCGACCAGGTCGCGGGCGACGTCACCGTGTTCGGGCTCGCCGTCGCGGTCGGCGCGTCGCTCTCGTGGGCGACGGGGTCGCTGTACCAACGGAGCGCGCCGATCGCCGACGCTCCCCTCCAGGCGAGCGGGATGCAGCAGGTCGCGGGCGGCATCGTGATCGCGCTCGCGGCGATCCCGACCGGGCAGTTCGGCGAGCTCGACGTGAGGGCGGTGACCGCGGAGTCGGCGCTCGCGCTGCTCTACCTGATCGTGTTCGGCTCGCTCCTCACGCTGTCGGCCTACCTCTGGCTGCTCCGCGTGGCGAGGACGTCGCTCGTCGCGACGTACGCGTACGTGAACCCGGTGGTCGCCGTGACGCTCGGGTGGTTGGTCCTCGACGAGCGTGTGGCGGGCATGACGCTCGTCGCGGCCGGCGTGATCCTGGCGTCGGTGGCCCTGATCGTGTCGGCCGGCAGCGCGGCTCGACGGACGGGTGGGCGTGAGGTCGACGCGTCGGCGCCGGCGGGGTCAGACGACGCCGTCGAGGACCGGCGGGCGAAGCGCGAGGCCGAGATCGGCTTCGAGGGCTGAGGCGGCACGCAACAGCGTCGCCTCCTCCAGCAGCGGGGCGGTCAGCTGGAGCCCGATCGGAAGGCCGTCCCCGTCCAGCCCGACCGGGATGCTCACGGCGGGCGTGCCGGCGAGGTTCGCCGGGATCGTGAACACGTCCGACAGGTACATCGCGTACGGGTCGTCGGCGCGCTCCCCGATCCGGAACGCCGTGGTCGGCGACGTCGGCGACACGAGGACGTCGAACCGTTCGAACGCCGTCTCGTAGTCGCGGATGATCAGCGTGCGGACCTTCTGCGCTTGCCCGTAGTACGCCTCGTAGTAGCCGGCCGACAGCGCGTAGGTCCCGAGCATGATCCGGCGCTTCACCTCGGGCCCGAAGCCGGCGCCGCGGGTCTTCACCATCATCTCGATCACGTCGGCGTGGTCGCCGTCGCCCTCGGCGTGGTCGGCATCGGCGCGCATGCCGTACCGCACGCCGTCGTAGCGCGCGAGGTTCGACGACGCCTCGCTCGGCGCGATCAGGTAGTACGCCGACAGCGCGTAGTCGGTATGCGGGAGCGACACCTCGCCGACCTCAGCGCCCAGCGCCGCGAGCCGTTCCACGGCGACGCGCACGGCGTCCTGCACGCCCGGCTGGACACCCTCCCCGTACGTGCCCTCGACGATGCCGATCCGCAGACCCGCGATGCCGCCGTCGAGACCGCGGGAGTAGTCGTCGACGGTCACGTCGAGGCTCGTCGCGTCGCGGTGGTCGTGGCCCGCGAGGACGCCGAGGAGCGTGGCCGCGTCGCGGACGTTCCGCGTGAAGGTGCCGACGGTATCGAGGGAGGACGCGAACGCGATCAACCCGTACCGGCTGATGCGGCCGTACGTCGGCTTGAGGCCGACGACGCCGCAGAGCGACGCGGGTTGGCGAACGCTGCCGCCGGTGTCGGTTCCGAGGGCCCAGACGACCTCGCCGGCGGCGACGGCCGCGGCGCTGCCGCCGCTCGAGCCACCGGGCACGCGCTCGAGGTCCCACGGGTTGCGGACGGGACCGAACGCGGAGTTCTCGTTCGACGAGCCCATCGCGAACTCGTCGCAGTTCGTCTTGCCGGCGAGGACGGCGCCCGCGCCGGACAACCGCGCCCACGCCGTCGCATCGTACGGCGGCACGTACGTCTCGAGGATGCGGGACCCGCACGTGGTGCGGATGCCGTTCGTGGTCAGGACGTCCTTCAGCGCCGTGGGGATGCCGGCCGCGCCGGTCTGGGGAGCTCCCGTCGCGAGGTAGGTGTCGAGCTCCGCGGCACGCTCGTGGGCGAGCTCGGGGGTGGGCGTGAGGAACGCACCGATCTTCGGATCCACGGCGTCGATACGCTGGAGGCTCGAGGCGGCGAGATCCGCCGCGGAGATGTCACCGGCAGAGAGCTTCGCGGAGAGGTCGTGCGCCGGCAGGTCGCAGAGCTGGTCCGTCACGGCTCGGAACCCACGATCCGCGGCACCCGGAACCGCGCCCCGTCGCGGTCCGGCGCGTTGCGGAGAGCCTCGTCGACCGGAAGCGACGGCTCGGGGTCGTCCTCGCGGAAGACGTTCGCCCTCGGGATCGGCGTCGCGGTCGGCGGAACGTCGTCCGCCGCGACCTCGCTGACCGCGGCGGCGTGCTCGAGGATCTGCCCGAGCTGCGTCTTCAGACGTTGCTTCTCGTCGTCGTCGAGGTTCAGGCGGGCGAGCTTCGCGACGTGCTCGATGTCGATCTCGACCGGCATGACGCCGGGGAGTCTACCCACGGCGTCGTGCTCGATGCGGCGCATCGAGCGGCGGCCGGCACCCTGTCGACGGCAAGCCCGGCCGCGTGCTCAGCGGCGTCCGACGCGGCGCAGGAACTCCCCTTCGTCGACGATCTCGACGCCGAGCGCCACGGCCTTGTCGTACTTCGACCCGGCATCCTCGCCCGCGACGACGAAGTCGGTCTTCTTCGACACGCTCGACGACACGCGGGCACCGGCCCGTTTCGCCAGCGCCGTGGCCTCATCGCGCGACATGGTCGACAGACCGCCGGTCAGCACGATCGCGAGCCCGTCGAGCGGCCCGGGGCCCGAAGCCGACGCGACCCGCTCGTCCGCCATCCGCACGCCGGCCGCGCGCAGCCGCGCGATCAGATCGCGGTTCCCCTCGTCCCGGAACCAGTCGTGGATGCTCTGCGCGATCTCGGGACCGATCCCGGGGACGTCGTCGATCGCTTCCGCGCTCGCGTCGGCGAGCGCGTCGACGGACCCGAACGCGTCGGCCAGGACCTCGGCGACGTGGCTCCCGACGTGCCGGATGCTCAAGCCGACCAGCAGCCGCCAGATCGGACGGTCCTTCGACCCCTCGATCGCCGCCAGCAGGTTCGCGATCGAGCGATCGGCGAAGCCGTCGAGGCTCGCCAGCTGCTCCGCGGTCAGCTCGTAGACGTCGGCGGGGTCCTTCACGAGCCCTCGCTCGAGCAGCTGGGTCCCGGTCATGTAGCCGAGCCCCTCGATGTCCATCGCGCCGCGTCCGGCGAAGTGGAACAGCCATTCCACGTTCTGCGACGGGCATCCGCCCTTGTTGGGGCAGCGCCAATCGGCCTCGCCCTCGGGGCGCACGAGCGGCGTGCCGCACGACCCACACGTCGTCGGGAACCTCCACCGGCGGGCGCCTCGCTTGCGCTGCGACACGACCGGACCCACCACCTCGGGGATCACGTCGCCGGCGCGCCGGACGATCACCGTGTCGCCCGGTCGGACGTCCTTGCGCGCGACCTCGTCC
>DATHTO010000107.1:0-23562 GCA_035463115.1 Actinomycetota bacterium
GCTGGTGTTCGCGGACGCGACGTGGGACGGGATGGTGTTCCGCGACGAGCTCGAACGGCTCCGGGAGCGGCTCGACCTCGAGGTGGTCTACGTGCTGGCAGAACCCCATGAGGGCTGGGAGGGCGAGACCGGCCACGTCACACCGGAGTTGCTCGATCGCGTGCTTCCGCCCGGCCGCGAGCGGATGGCCTACTTCGTGTGTGGACCGCCGCCGATGCTCTCGGCCGTCGAGGACGGCTTGCGGGAGCGGGGGGTGCCGGCCGGACGCATCCTCACGGAACGGTTCGACCTCGTGTGAAGGAGGCATCGTGCGGCACGCGTTCGCGATCCGGCTCGCGGCTGGGATGACGACGTTCCTGCTCGCGGCCTGCGTGGTGTTCGCCCTCACGCGCGGCTGACCCGCCGCCCGGGTGGGCCGGTACGCTGAGCCGCGATGGGGAGCGCCCGGCACGACGACGTCGCGCACCTGCTCGTCCGGTGCCTCGAGAACGAGGGCGTCCGGTACGTGTTCGGCTTGCCCGGCGAGGAGAACCTCGCGGTGATCGACGCGCTCGCGGCGTCATCGATCCGGTTCATCACCACGCGCGATGAGCGCGGCGCCGCGTTCATGGCGGATTCGTACGGCGCGCTGACGGGGCAGCCCGGCGTGTGCCTGGCCACGCTCGGGCCGGGCGCGATCAACCTGCTGCTCGGCGTCGCGAACGCGCAGCTCGACTCCCATCCGCTCGTCGCGATCACCGCCCAGGCGGCGCTCGCTCGCATGTCGAAGGAATCGCACCAAGCCGTCGACCTCGTCAGCCTGTTCCGCCCGGTCGCGAAGTGGGGCGACATGGTGACGGTCCCCGAGACGGTGCCGGAGATGATGCGCAAGGCCTTCAAGCAGGCCGCGACGGAGCGTCCCGGCGCCACGTTCATCGTCGTCCCCGAGGACGTCGCCGAGCGACGGGTCGAGGGGCTCGAACCGCTGCCCGTGAACGTCCCGGTCGATCCGTCGCCGTCGCTCGCGCAGGTCGAGCGCGCCGCGGCGCTGTTGTCGGACGCCGAGCGACCGGTCGTGCTCGCCGGCCCCGGCGTGGCGCGCGACGACGCGTCGGGCGCGCTCGTCCGGTTCGCCGAACGGCTCGGGATCCCCGTCGTGACGACGTTCCTCGGCAAGGGCGTGTTCCCCGACGACCACGAGCTCGCCGTCGGCACGATCGGGTTCATGGTCCGCGACTACGCGAACTTCGGGTTCGACACCGCCGACGTGGTCGTCGCGGTCGGCTACGACCTCGTCGAATACCCCCCTGTGCGGTGGAACCCCGACGGCACGAAACGCGTGATCCACGTCCACCGCGACGTCGCGGAGGTCGACGCGTCCTACGTCCTGTCGGTGGGGGTCGTCGGGAACATCGCCGCGTCGCTCGACGCGATCGCCACCGCGACGGATCGTTCCGGCGCCGTGGCCGCCGGGATGGCGGCGAGGGGGTTCCGCGAGGAGGAGCTCGCGCAGGGCGCGAAGGACGCGTCGTTCCCGCTGCGCCCGCAGCGGATCGTGGCCGATATCCGGCAGGTGGTCGACCGCGACGGCATCGTCCTCGTCGACACGGGCGCCGCGAAGATGTGGATGGCGAGGCTGTATCCGACGTACGAACCGAACACGTGCCTGATCTCGAACGGGCTCGCGACGATGGCGTTCTCGCTGCCGGGCGCGATCGCGGCGAAGCTGGTGCACCCCGAACGGCAGGTGCTCGCCGTGATGGGCGACGGCGCGTTCCTGATGAGCGCCGCCGACATCGAGACGGCCGTCCGCGAGCGGATCGCGCTCACGGTCCTCGTCTGGGTCGATGGCGGCTATGGCCTGATCGGGTGGAAACAGGACCTGCACTTCGCCCGGAACGACGCCGTCCGCTTCGGCAACCCGGACTTCGTCCGCTTCGCCGAGAGCTTCGGCGCCCGCGGGCACGCCGTGACCGCCGCCGACGAGCTCCTCCCGACGCTCCGCGAGGCGCTCGCCCACGACGGTGTGTCCATCGTCGCCTGTCCCGTCGACTACAGCGAGAACGCGCGGCTCGTCGCTCGGCTCGGCGGCCTGGCCGAGCCCGCCGAGGCGTCGTGACGGCCGCGACACGCGCCGACAGAGCGCGTGCCGACGGAGCACGCTTCGACGCTGTCCGCCGCAACACCAGGCTGCTCGCGCTCTCGCAGGGGTTCGTCCAGGTGGCCTTCCCCGTGATGCTGGTGGTGGGCGGGGTCGCAGCCGCCGACATCACCGGGCGTCACGGCGCGACGGGCGTCGTGTGGGCTCTCTACTTCACGTCGGGCGCGTTCGGGGCGTTCGTCTTCGGTCGGCTGATGGACCGCGTCGGACGGCGGCCCGGGCTCATCGCCAGCTACGGCCTGTTGGCGATCGCCGGCGTGTCGTGCGCCGGGGCCGTCGCAGCGCGTTCGTATCCGGCCCTCCTGGCGGCGAGCATCCCGTTCGGCGTCGCCTTCGGCGGATCGCAGCTCGTCCGGGCCGCCGTCGCCGACATGTACGAGCCGCGCGCCCGGGCGCGGGCCGTCGGCATCGTCCTTGCGGCCGGCACGGTGGGCGCCGTCGGAAGTCCGCTCCTGGTCGCCGCGATCCGCACCGTCGCCGAGGGGCGCGGATGGGACCCGAACGTCCTGCCATGGGTGCTCGTTCCGACCGGGGCTCTCGCGGCGATCGCGTTCGTCCTGGCCGTCCGTCCCGATCCTCGCGACCTGTCGCCGGCGCTCGACAGCGGCGTCGGCCCGGTCGACGCTCCTGCACGCGGGCCGCGCGAGCTCCTCGGGGTCCCTGCCTTCCGGATCGCGCTGCTCGCCGCGTCGATCGGACAACTCGGCATGGTCGGGGTGATGGGTGTGACACCGAACGCGCTCGACGCCCACGGGCACGGCGCGACGACGATCTCGTGGATCATCAGCGTCCACATCGCCGGGATGTTCGCGTTCTCCCCGTGGATCGGCGCCGCGATGGATCGGTACGGCCGACGCGCCGGCCTGCTCGCCGGCGGCGCCGCGATGCTGACCGGCGATCTGTTCGCGGCGGTCGACACCGTGCCGTGGTCGGTCGGCGTCGGTCTGTTCCTGATCGGGATCGGGTGGTCGTCGATGTTCCTCGGAGCGACCGCCATCATCAGCGACGTGACGGAGGCGCACGAACGGGCCGGCGCGCTCGGTTTCACGGATCTGTTCTCGAGCGCCGCCTCCGCGACGGCGGGCCTCGCCGGCGCGCTCGTGCTCGAGGCCGCCGGCTACCGCACGCTCGCGTTGAGCGTCGCTGCGCTCGTCCTCGTCGTGTCGGTCGCGATCGCCGTCGGTCTCGCGCCGCGGGCGGCGGGTCGGATCGCGCCCGAGGCGTGAAGCCGGGCGGGCGGCGCGCGCCCGGCGGAGGGTCGGGGGCGGTGTCGCCATGACGTGAACCGGGTCTCCGGCGTCATCGAACCCCTGCACTAGGATAGGAACCCGGGAGTACGGGTCTGCGCTGACGCACGAGCCCGCTGACCAGCGACCACCGGGCCGCGCGCCCGCCGGCACGATCGGAAGGACCCCTTTGGTACTCGGGAAGCTCGAGAAGCTCGGCACGCTCGGCGAGGGCCGGAAGGTCAAGCAGCTCCAGGAGGTCGCCCGGCTCGTCGGCACCTTCGAGCCCGAGATGGAGGACCGGAGCGACGAAGAGCTCCGCCTCCTCACGGCGTCGTTCCGGAACCGCCTCGGCAACGGCGAGTCGCTCGACGACCTCCTGCCCGAGGCCTTCGCGGCGGTCCGCGAGGCGGCCCGCCGCACGATCGGCCAGCGCCACTACGACGTCCAGCTGATGGGCGGCGCGGTCCTGCACCAGGGCAACATCGCCGAGATGAAGACCGGCGAGGGCAAGACCCTCGTCGCGACCGCGCCCGCGTACCTGAACGCGCTCTCCGGCGGCGGCGTCCATCTCGTCACGGTGAACGACTACCTCGCGAAGCGTGACTCCGAGTGGATGGGCGGCATCTACCGCTTCCTCGGACTCGACGTCGGCCTGATCCAGGCCTCGATGACGCCGTCGCAGCGCCGTCCGGCGTACGCGGCCGACATCACGTACGGAACGAACAACGAGTTCGGCTTCGACTACCTCCGGGACAACATGGCGATGCGTCTGGACGACTGCGTCCAGACGGGACGCGCGTTCGCGATCGTGGACGAGGTCGACTCGATCCTGATCGACGAGGCGAGGACCCCGCTGATCATCAGCGGCATGGTGAGCGACAGCGCGAAGTGGTACCAGACGTTCGCCCGGGTCGCGCCCCGCATGAAGCGTGACGACGATTACGAGGTCGACGAGGCGAAGCACCAGGTCGCCGTCACGGAATCCGGCGTCGCGAAGGTCGAGGAGATCCTCGGTCTCGACAACCTCTACGACCACGCGAACACGTCGCTCGTGCATCACCTCCACAACGCGCTGCGCGCGAAGGAGCTGTACAAGCGCGACGTGCAGTACGTCGTCACGAGCGGCGAGGTGAAGATCGTCGACGAGTTCACCGGCCGCGTGCTCGAAGGGCGGCGCTACTCCGAGGGCCTGCACCAGGCGATCGAGGCGAAGGAGGGCGTCCGGATCAAGGAGGAGAACCAGACGCTCGCCACGATCACGATCCAGAACTACTTCAAGATGTACGACAAGCTCGCCGGCATGACCGGAACCGCGAAGACGCAGCTCACCGAGTTCGAGGAGACCTACAAGCTGAGCGTCGTCGAGATCCCGACGAACCGGCCGATGGTCCGCGAGGACCGCCAGGACCAGATCTACAAGACCGAGGACGAGAAGTGGGATGCCGTCGCCGACGACATCGCCGAGCGCAACGCGAACGGTCAGCCCGTCCTCGTCGGGACGGTCTCGATCGAGAAGTCCGAGCGACTGTCGAGCGTGTTGGACCGGCGTGGCATCAAGCACAGCGTCCTGAACGCGAAGCAGCACGAGCAGGAGGCGACCATCGTCGCCCAGGCCGGCCGGAAGGGCGCGGTGACGGTCGCCACGAACATGGCCGGCCGCGGCGTCGACATCCTCCTCGGCGGCAACCCCGAGTACATGGCCCGTCTCGAGATGGCCGCGCGCGGGTTCGACAACGACCGCTACCTGCTCTTCGAGATGGGCGACGACGAGCGAACGGCCTACGAGGCCGAGTACGACCCGCTCTTCCGGAAGTTCAAGGCGCAGACCGACACCGACCACGAGGACGTCGTCGACCTCGGGGGCCTGTACGTCCTCGGGACCGAGCGCCACGAGTCACGCCGCATCGACAACCAGCTGCGCGGGCGCTCCGGACGCCAGGGGGACCCCGGCGAGTCGCTGTTCTACCTCTCGCTCGAGGACGACCTGATGCGGATGTTCGCGAGCGACCGCGTGGCCTCGATCATGGAGCGCCTGAAGTGGCCCGACGGCGAGCCGATCGAGGCGAAGATGGTCAGCCGCGCCGTCGAGAACGCGCAGAAGCAGATCGAGGACCTGAACTACGAGCGCCGGAAGAACGTCCTCAAGTACGACGAGGTGATGAACGGCCAGCGCGAGGTCATCTACGGCGAGCGCCGCAAGATCCTCGAGGGCGAGGACCTCAAGGAGCAGTGCCTCGGGTTCGTCGAGGACACCGTGCGCGACACCGTCGAGACCTGGGCGCCACCGGACCAGTTCTCGGAAGAGTGGGACCGTGACCAGCTGATCACGGCCCTGGCCGAATACTTCCCGGTCGCGACCCGCCCCGACGACGTCGCGGAGGCCGACGACACGATCGAGCTCCAGGAGCGCTTCGTCGACGAGGCGCTGCAGGCCTACGAGGACAAGGAAGCCGCGGTCGGCACGGACGTGATGCGCGAGATGGAGCGCGTCGTCCTGCTCAACATCACCGACACGAAGTGGCGCGAGCACCTCTACGAGATGGACTACCTGCAGGACGGCATCCACCTGCGGGCGTACGCCCAGCGCGATCCGCTCACGGAGTTCCGGCGCGAGGCGTTCGACATGTTCGAGGAGCTGACCCGCTCGATCCGCGAGGACTTCGTGAAGTACATCTACCGGGTCGAACTCGTCCGTCGCGAGGAGGAGCAGCCGCGGGCGCCACGCGTGCAGCGCGTGCAGGAGAACCGGGACGAGGTGGCGGCTCCCGTCGGCGCCGGGGTCGCGTCGGGAGACGGCGGTGGTGGCGGCGGAACGTCCCCCGCGATGGGCAAGCGGACGGGAGGCGCCGCGCCACAGGCCGTCTCGGACAAGGTCCCGCGGAACGCCCCGTGCCCCTGCGGCAGCGGCAAGACGTACAAGAAGTGCCACGGCGCCGTCGCGTGAGCGGATCTGCCCGTCAGACCGGGCGCGCGAGCAGCTGACAGGGGTTCTGGGGACCCCAGATGTCGAGCTCCGCGACGGGGACGAAGCCGACGGCGAGGTAGAAGGCTCGGGTCTGCGCGTACTCCGGTCCCGGATCCTCTCGGTCCGAGAGCGTCTTCACCGTGAGCAACCGCACGCCCCGTGCCGCGACGTGATCGACCGCCCCCGCCACGAGCGCCCGTCCGACCCCGGTGCGGTGATGGTCGCGCCGCACCGCCATCCATGAGATCTCCGACGTGGTGGGGTAGGGATGCACGAGCGTCAGGAAGCCGACGACCTGACCGCTCTCGTCGGCGACGAGGCCGTCGTGGGTCCGAACCGCCTCCGCGGCCTGACGGATCCCGTCCTCGTTGCCGAACCAGTCGGGCAACCCGGCGACGATCGCGTCGCACGCGTCGGCGTCACGGCGTTCCAGAGGGCGGATCATGGCGTCGGTAGACTGCCACGGCGATGAGCGAGTACACGGACCGATTGAAGGAGCTCTCCGAGCGCGTCGACGCCGCCAGGGGGTTCCTTTGACGTCGACGCGAGGCGCGCGCAGGCCGAGGAACTCGAGCGCGAGGCGTCGGATCCGTCGCTCTGGGATGACCCGGCTCGAGGCCAGCAGCTCACCCAGCGGCTGTCGCGGCTGAAGGCGACGGTCGACCAGTACGACGCGTTACGGCGCAAGGCCGACGACGTCGTGGCGATCGACGAGCTGCTCGAGGACGCCGACGATCCGGAGCTCGCGAAGGAGCTCGCGGCGGGGATCGCGTCATTGGCCGCCGATCTCGAGAAGGTCGAGCTCGCCGCGATGCTGTCGGGCGAGTACGACGCGAACGACGCGATCGCGACGATCAACGCCGGCGCGGGCGGCACCGAGAGCCAGGACTGGGCCGACATGCTCCTGCGGATGTACTCGCGATGGGGCGAGGAGCACGGCTTCAAGGTCGAGGTCGACGAGATCCACCACGGTGAGGAGGCCGGGATCAAGTCGGCGACCTTCCAGGTGCACGGGCCGAACGCGTACGGCTTGCTCTCGGCCGAGAGAGGGGTCCACCGGCTCGTGCGGATCAGCCCGTTCGACGCGCAGAAGCGGCGGCACACCTCGTTCGCGTCGCTCGACGTGATCCCCGCCCTCGACGAGAGCGAGGCCGAGGACATCGAGATCGACGAGAAGGACCTGAGGATCGACGTGTATCGCTCGAGCGGCCCGGGCGGACAGTCGGTGAACACGACCGACTCGGCCGTGCGGATCACCCATCTGCCGAGCGGCATCGTCGTCGCCTGTCAGAACGAGCGGTCGCAGATGCAGAACAAGGCCGTCGCGATGACGATCCTCAAGGCTCGGCTCGCCGAGCTCGAGCGTCGCAAGCGCGAGGAGCAGATGTCGGAGCTCCGAGGCGAGCGCAAGGCCGTCGACTTCGGGTCGCAGATCCGGTCGTACGTGCTCGCGCCGTACCAGATGGTGAAGGATCACCGCACCGAGGTCGAGGTGGGGGACCCCCAACGGGTGCTCGACGGCGACCTCGACCGCTTCATCGAGGGCGAGCTCCGCCGTCGGGCCGCCGGCGCCGCGTCCTCGAGCTAGACCTCGGCGGTCTGGCGCTCCGTCCTCGCGGCGCTCCGCCCGCCGGCATGGCCTCGCGCACGACCTTCGCGTGATCGCGCGACGATCCACGCGGCCGCGAGCACGCCCCAGGCGCCCGCCGACAGCCACGAGCCGAGCGCGACCGCGTCGTCGCGGTAGGTGAGGCGGACCTCGTGCTCGCCCGCCTCCACGGCCACGCCTTGGGTGAACCCGTTCACGGGAACGACCGGCGCCGGCGTGCCGTCGACCTCCGCGTGCCAGCCGTCGTCGAACGTGGTGCGGATCACGACGATCGACGGTGACGGCGCGTCGACGTCGAGCACGATGTCCGTCGCGCTCCGCTCGTCGAACGTCAGCGCGCCGTCGGTGCCGTTCGGATCGGCCACGATCCCCGGGTCGCCTTCGACGACGATCGGACCGCTGGGGTCGGTCGCCGGCCCGTCCGTGGCGGAGCGTCGGGCGGCGAGCGCGAACGCCTCGTCGGCGCTCCCCACCACCACCCATCCGCTCTCGACCGACACGAACGGTGACGGAGCATCGAGCTCGACGAGGTCGTATCCGCGATCCCTCGCGACGATGTCGCCCGGGAGCGGCGACGGCACGCCCTGCGGCACGATCAGGTACCGCACGCCCGCGTCCGCGACGATCGAGGGGGTGGGCAGCTGGATCGAGGTCGCGTTGTAGAACAGCGGAAGCTCGTTCACCGCGCGGATCCACGACCAGTACCGGCGCAGCTGCACGGGGTTGTAGCCGAGGACGTCACGGATCCCGAAGAGGGTGCCGCGCTCCAGGGCGAGGGCCGGCCAGTCGCTCGGTTCCTGCGCCGCCAGGTACCCGCGCTGGTAGTAGGCGGCCGGCGGCGCCCACGTGAGGTAGCGGTCGTCGCCGATCCGTCCGACGAACGGGCCCGGCTCGAGGAAGGCGTCGAGGTCGACCTCGGGGCGGCGCAGCGGCTGCAGGACGGCGTTCGGCGATGTCGAGTCGCCCTCCAGGCCGACGTACTGCGTGAAGCCCTCGTACCGGCTCGACCAGACCGAGCTCGCCACGACCTCGGCCGCGAGCAGCCCGACGACCGCGACGGTCGCCCAGGGGACGCCCCGCGCGAACATGCGGAGGACGACGATCGCGGGAACGAGCGCCACCGCGAACAGCGCCCAACGGATCGGGTGGCCGCCGGACGCGATCGGCAGGATCAGCCAGAGCGCGACGCCCGCGGCCAGCCAGCGTGCGAGCTGCCCCTTGAGCGGCGGCTCGTCGACGAGCCCGTGCAGCCCGACGGCCGCGAGGACCGGCAGGACGACGAGCCACAGGATGCGGAGGCGTCCAGGGTTGTGGACGAGCGTGTCGCCGAACGGCAGCTGCTCGAGGACGTCGCCGATCGGCCCCGTGACGATCGCCGTGAGCGTCATCACGTACGTGACGGCGAAGGCGACGCCCGCACCGACGACGAGCCCGCGGAACCGACGCGCCCGCAACGCCAGGGGAGCGGCGAGCAGCACCGCCGCCCCGGCGTACGCGCCCGGGGCGCTCGAGGATGCGAGCGGCCACGCGGCCCAGACGCCGTCGGTCTGGATCGCGCTGTCACCGACTCGGACCCGCTCGCCCGTCCCGGCCTCGAGCGCCGAATACCCCTCCTGCAAGCTCGATGACGTGATCGCGTCGAGGCGCGGAACGAGGATCGCCAGCGATGCGACGGGCAGCGCGACGAGGAACACGACCGTCGGCAGGATCGACGACCGCCAGCCGCGCACGCCGTTGCGTGCGTCGACCACGAGGTGGCCGAGGAGGAACGCCGCCAGGAGCAGCGAGCAGAGCGCGAGACCGTGCGACAGGTGCGCGTTCGCGACCTGCGACCATGCGAACGCGGCGAGGGCGAGCCAGGCGATCGCCGTCGAAGGGCGTTCCGCGCGCCGGAACGACGCCGCCCCGACCAACACGATCGTCGTCCACGCGACCGTGCCGGCGAACGGCATCGACAGCACGAGCTCCGAGGTCGTCATCATCGCGACCAACGAGATCGCTGCCACGGTCGCGACGACGCGCTCGAGCCGTTCGACGCGGAGGAACGCGTACAGGCCGAGGCCGGCGAGGAGGGGATGCAGCACGACCATCGCCCGCATCGCGAGGCCCGGGGCGAACGTCGAGAACAGGAGCATGGGAGGGGCGTAGAGCCATCCGCCCTGGGGATCGGCCGCGAAGCGGTAGCCGAGCATCTCGTACGGGTTCCACGCCGGCAGCGAGCCGTCGGCGATCTGTCGCCCGAGCCAGGTCCATCGCGGCAGCCAGAACGACAGCAGGTCGGGATGCTCGTTCGTGAGCTGGGCGGCGAACACGAACCCCCGGAGGGTGAACGCGACGGTGACGAAGACGAGTGCGGGCCCGAGCCACGCCGGGAACGACTCCCGCCGCGCGACCGGTCGCACCATCGCCACAGCGTATCGGCGGTGCTTGCGCTGTCAGCGCGGAGACCTCTGGTAGCGTAGGCCGGTCATCTTCCCCGACCTGCAGGTTCTCCCACACAGACGATGATCAGCCTTCAGCACGTCAGCAAGACGTACAAGAACGGCGTGACCGCCCTCGCCGGCGTCGACCTCGAGATCCAGAAGGGCGAGTTCGTCTTCGTCGTCGGCCCGTCCGGCTCCGGCAAGTCGACGCTGATCCGGCTCCTCCTGAAGGAGGAGGAGGCGACGGACGGAGACGTCTACGTCGCGGGCAAGGCCCTCGACAAGATCACGCCGTGGAAGGTTCCGCACCTGCGCCGGAACATCGGTACCGTGTTCCAGGACTACAAGCTGCTCCAGGACAAGACCGCCTTCGAGAACGTGTCGTTCGCGCTCGAGGTGATCGGCAAGCCGAAGCACGTGATCGACCAGCGCGTGCCCGAGATCCTCGACTACGTCGGACTGGGGGACAAGCTGAACGCGTACCCCGACGAGCTGTCGGGCGGCGAGCAGCAGCGCGTGTCGATCGCACGCGCCTGCGTGAACCGCCCGCTCGTGCTGCTCGCCGACGAGCCCACCGGCAACCTGGACCCGAACACGAGCGTCGACATCATGCGGCTGCTCGACAAGGTCAACAAGATCGGCACGACCGTCGTGATGGCCACCCACGATCAGGCGATCGTCGACGCGATGCGCAAGCGCGTCGTCGAGCTCGATCAGGGCAAGGTCGTCCGTGACCAGAGCCGAGGGGTCTACAGCTAGCCATGGCGAGGCTCGACTACTACTTCCGCGAGACCGCCGCCGGGCTCCGGCGTAACGGCACCGTCGCGTTCGCGGCCATGTCCACGGCGTTCATCGCCCTGTTCCTGTTCGGCCTCGCCCTGCTGATCGCGAGGGAGTTCGACCTCGTGATCGAGGCATGGACCGGGAACGTCCAGGTCGCGGTCTACCTCGACGATCCGCCCAGCGACGACACGGTCGGCCGGCTCACCGAGACGCTCCAGCAATTACCCGCCGTCTCGGACGTGTCGTACGAGGACAAGACCGCGGCGTGTGCCCGGTTCAACGAGCTCTTCCGGAACCAGCCGTCGATCACCGAGAACGTCGAGTGCGAGGAGGTGATCCCGGCGTCGCTGCGGGTGAACCTCGCCGACGCGTCGCAGTACGAGCAGATCCCGGCGGCGCTCGGATGCGCGCCGAACGATGCCGGCGAGGTCGAATGCTCGGCGCCGGGCGTGCGAGCCGTGGCCGACTACCGCGAGCTGCTCGACCGCCTCGTGGCGATCACCCGCGTCCTGTCGATCGGCGTCCTGTCGATCGCGGTGATCATGCTGGGCTCCGCGATCGCGCTCGTCGCGAACACGCTGCGGATGGGCATGTTCGCGCGCCGCAAGGAGATCGGCATCATGCGCCTCGTCGGCGCGACGAACTGGCGGATCCGCGTCCCGTTCCTGATCGAGGGGTTCATCGAAGCGTTCCTCGGGGCCGTCGCGGCCGTCTTCGCGCTGTTCCTCGTGAAGGTCGTGTTCATCGACCGCCTGCGCGGCGAGATCGAGTTCATCCCGTTGATCCGGAACTCCGACGTGATCGCCGTCGCGCCGTGGATCCTGATCGCAGCGGTCGTCGTCGCGGTGATCGCGGGCACGATCGGCATGCGTCGCTTCCTCGACGTGTGATGTCGGTCGTGCCGGCCCGGAGCCGCTGATGGCGAGCCGCGGTGACGGCGAGCACACCGTCGCGACGAACCGGAAGGCCCGCCACGACTACGAGCTGATCGAGCGGGTCGAGGCCGGCATCGAGCTCACCGGCGACGAGGTGAAGTCGCTGCGGGAGGGTCGCGCGTCGCTCGTCGACTGCTTCGGGCGGATCCGCGGCGGCGAGCTGTGGCTCGAGGGGATGCACGTGCCGGCCTACGAGCAGGGCGACAAGCGGACGCACCAACCGATGCGGCCCCGGAAGCTCCTCATGCACAAGCGCGAGATCGAGCGCTTCGACGCGGAACTCCGCGAACGAGGCCTCACGCTCGTGCCGCTCCGCGTGTACTTCACGCACGGCATCGCGAAGGTCGAGATCGCGCTCGCGCGCGGCAAGCGGCGGTACGAGAAGCGGCAGTCGATCGCGAAGCGCGAGGCACAGCGCGAGATGGAGCAAGCCGCCGGACGCCGGCGCTGAGCCAGCTCGCCTACGATGCGTCGATGAACGGCACGGCGCCCGATCCATCCGAGATCCCGAGCGTGCTCGAGGCGGCCGCGGCCGCCGCCGGCGACTACCTCGCCGGGATCGAGCGGCGTCCCGTCCGGTCGCCGGATGCGGACGCCGTCGCCGCGTCGTTCGGTGGGTCGCTTCCCGCCGACGGGGTCGGGGCGGTCACCGCGATCGAGGAGCTCGTCGGCGGCTTCGACGGGGCGATCCATTCCGCAGGCCCGCGGTTCTTCCACTTCGTCAACGGCGGCGTCACACCTGCGGCGCTCGCGGCGGACTGGCTGACCTCGACGATCGACCAGAACGCGGGCGCCTGGGTCTCCACGCCGCTCGGCGGGCAGCTCGAGATCGTCGCGCTCCGGTGGCTGCGCGAGCTGTTCGGGCTCCCGCCGTCGTGGGGAGGCGTGCTGACGACCGGCGCGACGATGGCGAACTTCGTCGCCCTCGCGTGCGCGCGGCGGTGGTGGGGGCTCCAGCACGGCGTCGACGTCGACGAGGACGGGCTGCGCGGGCTTCCGCCGATGCCGATCCTCGGTTCCGGCTACGTGCATCCGAGCGACCAGAAGGCGATCGCGATGCTCGGGCTCGGCCGGGCGAACGTCCGGATGCTGACGCGCGACGGCGTTGGGCGCCTCGACGTCGAGGCGCTCGAGGCGGCGCTCCGAGAGCTCGGTGGCGCGCCGGCCGTCGTGATCGGGAGCGCCGGCGAGGTGAACGCGGGCGACTTCGACCCGATCGCGCGGATGGCCGACCTGTGCGAGCGGCACGGCGCGTGGTTCCACGTCGACGGCGCCTTCGGGCTGTTCGCGGGCCTGTCGCCGCGCAGCGCGCACCTCGTCGAAGGGGTGGAGCGGGCCGATTCCGTGATCGCCGACGGGCACAAGTGGCTGAACGTCCCGTACGACTGCGGCTTCGCGTTCGTGAAGGACGGGTCGTTGCAGCCGCAGGTCTTCGCCCGGACGGCCGCGTACCTGCCGGAGGTCGATGCCGAGCGCCCGAGCTGGGGCTACCTCGGGCCCGAGATGTCTCGCCGCGCGCGCGGGATCGACGTCTGGGCGACGCTCCGTGCGTACGGTCGCAGCGGGTACCGCGCGATCGTGGAGCGCCACCTCGATCTCGCTCAGCGGCTCGCCGCGGCGGTCGATGCGGCGCCCGACCTCGAACGCCTCGCCGATGTGCCGCTCAACATCGTGTGCTTCCGCGCCCGGCCGCCAGGGGTCCCCGAGGACCGGCTCGACGAGCTGAACCGTCGCGTCGGCGAGGACGTCCTCACCGACGGCCGCGTGTTCTTCGGATCGACGGTGTACGACGGCAAGGTGGCGTTCCGACCGGCGCCCGTGAACTGGCGGAACGGACCCGCCGAGATCGACCTCATCGTCGACGTGACCCGGGAGCTCGCTGCGAAGGCCGCCGCGGACCTCGGCTGAGGCGGCCGTGGGATGATGCGCCGCATGGACGGCGCCGCGGAGCCGACGACGTCACGACCGCCTCGACACGATCCCCACGGCCGCTCGGAACGAGCGGCCGGTGGACCACCCGTCGCCGCGACGTTGCACCAGCGTCGACGACGACGCCGGGTGCCGCTGAACTCGTCGCTGTGGGCGATGCCGCTCACGATGGGCGTCGCGGCGCTGCTCCTGGCGTCGCTCACCGGATGGATCGACGCGCTCGCCGACGACGGCCGGATCGGGCTGCCGTCGTTCGTCCGCACGCGGAGCGCCGAGGGCGCACGAGCGATCCTGCAGACGATCGCCGCCGCGTCGTCGACGGCGCTCGCCCTCGTCGTGACGCTGACGGTGACGGTGCTGGCGAACGCCGGATCGCAGTTCGGCCAACGCCTGATCCGGAACTTCATGCGGGCCGTGGTTCCGAAGATCACGCTGGGCCTGTTCGTGTCCAGCGCCGTGTTCAGCCTCGCCGTGCTCTCGCGCGTCGAGACGGTGGACGATCCGTTCGTGCCGAGCCTCTCGACGGGCGTGGCGATCGTTCTCGCGTTCGCGTCGGTGGTCGCGCTGCTCGTGTACGTGCACACCGTCGCCCTCGACATCCAGGTCCCGTCCGTCGTCGCGGGGGTCGCCGAGGATCTCGCGAGCGCCGTCGACGAGTACGCCAGCGCGCCGGTGGAGGAAGGATGGCGCGGCTCCGAGGAACAACGCGAGCTCGAGGAGCGACTGGCGCGAGACGGGCGTGACGTCCTCGCGTCGCGCAGCGGCTACCTCCAGTACGTCGACCGGCCGGCGCTCGTCTCGATGGCCGAGGCCGCCGACGCGGTGGTGCAGCTCCGGCTCCGCCCGGGGCAGTTCCTGATCGTCGGCACGCCGATGGCGACGGTCTGGCCACCCGGAGCGGCGGACGCGCTCGCCGACGAGATCGACCGCGCGCTCCTCGAAGGTCCGAACCGGACGATCGTGCAGGACCTGCGGTTCGCCGTCGATCAGATGGTCGAGGTGGCCCTGCGTGCGCTGTCGCCCGCGGTCAACGATCTCTTCACGGGTCTGCAGTGCGTGCACTGGCTCGGCGACGCCCTGCTGCGGTTGTCGAGGCTCGAGGTTCCGTCGCCCGTCCATCGGGATGCGCGGGGCCGGCCACGCGTGCTCGAGCCGATCCTGACGTTCGGGGAGGTCGTCGATGCCGCGTTCGACCCGATCCGCCGCGCGGGGCGCGAGCATCCCGCCGTGCTCGAGCAGATCCTCGTCACGATCGGCCGCATCGCCCCGTCCACGGTCGACGCTGGGCATCGCGAGGTGCTCATGGACGAGGCGAGGACGACGCTGGAAGAGGCGCCGCTGGCTGCCTTCACCGAGAAGGACCGCCGTGCGCTCGAGGTCGCCTTCGACCGGACGATGCGGGAGCTCCGTGACGGGGGTGCCGGATGATGTCGGCCTCCTCCGTATACTCGGATGGACAACCACATATGGGGGTGTACTGGCTTCGATCCGGACGGATGCCGTCTGGGAGAAGCGGGCCGAGATCCCGGATGTCTCGTTAAACGCCGGACGCAATCAAGCGCCAACGATGAGTACGCGCTCGCTGCCTAAGTAGTTAGGTAGCCGCCCGCCCCGTGTGCCTGCGGTCGGGGGCCGGGCGTCACTGAGCAGGCTCACCGCATCGGCTCCGCCCGGGGGCCGGTGGGGGACATCGAACCTGGGCTGGCCGAGGGGTCCTCCGCCGACGGGAGCCCCGAGGTGAGATCTGACCGTCGGCTGCGCCCGGAGAAGCCCCAGTCGGTCGCCCGGAGACGCGGGTTCGAATCCCGCCACCTCCACCGATCCCGAACGAGACCGGCGCTCGCTCGGTGACGCACCGCAGCTCGACGAGAGGTCCGGAAGGAGGCGATCGGCCGATGACCGCGATCGCGTTCCTGGGCCTGGGCCAGATGGGTTCGATCATGGCCGCGCGCCTCGTCGACGCCGGTCACGACGTCACCGTCTGGAACCGCACGGCCGGCCGGGCCGAAGGGGTGCGCGCGCGTGGCGCATCGGTCGCGTCGACGCCTTCGCGGGCGGCGGCCGACGCCGAGGTCGTGATGACGATGCTCGCGGATCCGCCCGCGCTCGACGAGGTGCTCTTCGGCGAGCACGGCGTTGCCGAGGGCATCCGGCCGGGAGCTGCGGTGATCGATCTGTCCACCGTCGGCCCCGCCCCGATCCGCGCGGTCGCCTCCCGGCTTCCCGACGGCGTCGACGTGCTCGACGCCCCGGTGCGCGGGAGCGTCGACAAGGCGCGTGCGGGTTCGCTCGGCATCGTCGTGGGCGGCACCGACGAGGCGTTCGCGCGTTGGCGGTCCGTCCTCGAACCGCTCGGCACGCCGATGCACGTGGGCGAGCTCGGCGCGGGGCAAGCCGCGAAGGTGGTGAACAACGTCGCGGTGATCACCGCGATGGCCCTCGTCGGCGAGGCGCTCGGCCTGGCGGAGCGGCTAGGGCTCGAGCGGGACGCCGCGTTCGAGCTGCTCGAACAGACCTACGTCGGGGACGCCGTGCGATACGTGCGCGCACGGCTCGAACCCGGCGACTTCGCTCCTCGGTTCAAGGCCGACCTCGCGTGGAAGGATCTGCGCCTGGCGCTCGACGGTGACGGCTCCGGGCCGGAGCTCCGCACGGTCGCGGCGGCGGCGTCGTGGTACGAGGACGCCGAAGCGCTCGGGCTGGGGGACCTCGACTTCACGGTGGTGGCGGCGGTCGCGCTGGGAGAGCGTCCCACGGCGGGCTGATCAGCCGCCGTTCCCGCGGCGCTCCTCCTCCAGCTCGAGGCGCTCCTCCTGTTGCTCCTCGAGCCGCTCCTGTCGTTCACGGTACTCGCGGGCGTCGGGTCCGGGTCCGATCTTCGCCGTGACCGCGGCGATGGCGATCGCGACGATCAATGCCGCGACGACGAGGGACCCGATCACCTGGGTCCGCACGCTCGGGACCTTCCTCGACGTCGGAGCGTTCCGCTCGCTCATGCAGGCCCCCACAGGTAGTCGCCGGCCGACGTGACCCACGTGATGCCGAGGAGCGTGAAGAGCGTCAGGCCGATCGTCGGAAGGAAGCGGTCGGCACGCTTCCACCATCGAACGGCGATCACCTTCACGGCGAGCACGCCGAGCGTCGCGAACCCGGCGATCACGTGGATCGTCGCGCGCGCGGTCTCCCCGTCGGCGGCATGCTCGATGCCGTCGCCGACCTCGAAGTAGGAGATGCACATGAACGCCACGAGGATCGCGATCGCCGCGAGGGCGTCGCCGACCGCGCGATGCGAGAACGACGCGGCCTTCGGCTTGAGGAACGACGGTCGGATCTTCCCGTAGCCGACCGCCATGAGCACGAGCTGATAGACCGCGAGCGCCATCACGACCGTGGCGAGCACCGTCTTCACCTGCGCGACATTGCCCCTGCTCAGCTCGTCGACCCAGTCGTCCACCGTTCCCCTCCTCCGGTCGGGATGCCGTTTCCCGCCCAGGCGTGCGGTCACGCCTCGATCACGTCGTTCCGGATCCGGACCCGGCGCGCGGTCGAGAGCGCCTGGTACCCCTCGGGGTCGGCGACCTCGACGACCGGCGTCACGATCCCGTAGATCTCCTCGGCGACGATCGCGCCGAGCGCCACGATCGGGTCGCCGTCGGCGAGCACGATGCCGGCTGGCGCGGTGCCCTCGCGGATCGCCTCGGCGAGGACGCTCGAGCTCGAGCTCGATCCCCGTCCCGCCGGCATCACGAGGATCCGGCCCGTGACGACGGCGCCGTGCTGGGGGTGGTGCACGTCGATCACGCGACCCGTCGCGGCATCGACGCCTCCCCAGAAGCTGAGGGGCTCCCCGAGGGTGAGGACGTCGCCGTCGGCGTCACCCGCCACGAGGACCCGCGTCGCCACGACGATCGTCATCCCGCGTCCCAGAAGCGATCGTCCCGCTGGATCCGCCCGTCGGCGGCCGAGCGCACGCACTCGTCGGTCGTTCCGAACACGACGTCGAAGCCGAGGTTCCCCGGGGCGTACCAGGCCCACTTCGCCGAGTCCGTCATCACGGAGCCGTCGATCCCGCCCAGGATCGGCGTCAGGTACGTGCACGTGTCGGTGACGACGCGGACGCCGGCGCCCTCGAGGGACGACGCAGCCTCGCCGAGCGCCTCGAGCACCGCCCTCGAGGTGTTCACGTACATCGGAACCACGGGCGGCCCGTGTTCCTCGACCGCCGCGGCGAGCGCGAGCAGCTCGCGCACCGACGCGTGGGGCGTTCCGAGGCAGACGGCGCCGAGCTCGCGAGCACCCGTCGTGGTGAGCTCGTCGCGACCCAGCCGCAGATCCTCCAGATCGATCCGGATCTCATCGAGGCGCCCGGTGACGACGGCGTCGATCGTCGGCGCTTCGGGCGTGGAGCCCACGACGTGCAGGAGCCCGGCGGCCCCGGACGACGCAGCGGCGGCGCCGAGCGCCTTCAACCCGTCCTCCGGGAGCCCGGGCGGCAGGCCGACGATCACCGGGACGTGGTTGCCGATCCGCTTGCCGAGGACGTGCCCCAGCGCACCGAGCCCGGCCGTCGAGACGCCGATCCGCTCCGGCACTCCCTCGACGCGCACGACGAGCGTCGCGCGACGCCCCGCGTCGGTGTGCAGGCCGACCGCCGGCGCCCGCCCCGAGATCGCGCACGCGATGTCCATGAAGTCGCCGTAGCGCTCGCTCCGCGCGCCGAGGACCGAGTTCGCGAAGACGATCGCGTTCGATTCGGCCCACGCGAGCTGGGCGCCGAACCGTGGCCGGGCCGGCAGCTGGTACGGGGCGCACGTCCAGGTGGGCCGGCACCCGAGCGCGACGTAGGCATCCATCAGTCGCCGCGCGTGCGCGGCACGGGCGGGTGGCATGCGTACGAGACCGGGATGCAGCAGGTCGAGCGATCCGACGTTCAGGGTCGTCGTGACGGCGACCTCGCCGTCGACGTCCGCCAGTCGCTCGGCGAAGTCGAGGCCGGCCCGGCCGTGGTACAGGCATCCGTCGACGTGCGCGCCCTCGATGTCGAGGAGCGACGTCGCGCCCATCGCTTCGGCCGTCCGCGTGACGACCCGCATCGCGAGGGCGGTCGCGCGCCCGTAATCGCCTGCCAGCATCGAACGGTCGGCGTCGGTCAAGGAGAGCGGCATCGCGGGGCAGTCTGTCATCACGGGTCGCTCCGTACGATGGCGGCCGTGACGCCGATCACGTGGGCGCTCGAGGCGGTGGCGAACCCGCGGAGCCTGCGCCTGCACGTCGCGCACGAGCTCACGACGGCGACGATCGTGACGTGTCCGCCGGCGCACGCCGCGCCGCCGTTCGACGACGTCATCGGTCTCGACGCCGTCCGATCGATCGACCTCCATCGGTACCGCGCCCGGTTCAACCTCGTGCCGGGGCCGGATCGGACGTCCGTGGCGGCCGACGCCGCGGGCCGCCTCGCTGCGGCCTGGGGCGAAGCGTCGGTGCTTCCGCCGGACGAGCTTCCGCGGGCGATCGCGGTCGATCGGCGCGGGGAGCGACGAGTCGCCGAGAGCCCCGAGATGGCGGTGGGCGATCCGCTCCTCGAGGCGATGTTCCGCGTCGACGGCGTGGCCGAGGCGATCGCCGGCGACGGGATCGTGCTGATCCGGCTGGGCCGGTTCTTCCGGTGGGACGCCGTCGGTCCGGCGATCGCCGCAGCGGCGCGCGCCGCGTAGGCCGTGACGCTGCGGCGCCCCGTCAGACCGGCGGCGGGAGTCCGATGTCGACGCCGTCGCCGGTGTACGTCGTCGATCCGAACCTCGCCGGGTCGACGTCGCGCAAACGCGCGAGCCAGTCGACCGAGAACACGGCCGCGAACTGCCGCTGGTCGAGGAGGTCCTGTTGGATCGCGTCCCGCGGCACGTACGGGCCGATGTTCTGTCGGTACCGCAGATCCCGGATGAACGCCGCGACGTCATCCACGTCGGCGCCCGCGTCCCAGAGCGTGTCGGCGTGCAGGTACACCTCGTGCGGGTAGACGCCCTGAACGGCGTCGAACAGCCCGCCGAACTCGCCCTCGATCAGCGATCCGAGCTGGATCGGATCGAGCCGCACGCCGTCGACGACGTCCGGGATCGGGCACTGCCCGTGGTCGGCCGTCACGAAGACGACGTACTCGCCCGGGAACCGGTCCTCGAGCATCCGGACGAGGCGCCCGAGCTGCGCGTCGACCTCCCCGAGCACGAGCTCCTCCCAGGGTGATGCCATGCCGTACACGTGCCCCGCGTAGTCGGGTGCCTTGTACGTGGTGTACAGCAGGTCCGTGTGGCCCGTCGTTCCGATCGGTTCGCTGTCGAACGTCGCCTCCATCAAGTCACCCTGGTAGGTGACGACGGGGGGGCTGCAGCAGTCGGCCTGCCGCTGTGACGGGTCGAACGCGCGGTCGACGTCGAGCGGCGTGAACGACGAGCGGTACCGGTCGAGTCGCTCGATGCCGGGCACGCGGTTCGGCAGCCGGAAGCGCTCGGGATGGTGCGGCGCCCACGCCCGCGAGAACTCGTCGAAGTAGACGCCGACGGGGGGCTCCGATCGGCCGAGGCCACCGTGACCGAGCATCCCGAGGTGCCAGACCTGGTAGCCGATCTCGCCGACCCACGCTTCACCGCCGCTCTCGTCGTAGGCGACGTCGGCGAGCGTCGACAGCAGGATGTCGGCGGGGTCGGCGTCGCCCGCGCCTCCGTACGCCTTGCGGACGTCGGCGCCGTCGCGGATGTTGTGGCCGGTGATGCCGTGCTTCCACGGGAACGCGCCCGTGCCGATCGTCGCGTGGGCGCACGCCGTGATCGCAGGGAACGAGCCGACGATCGCGTTGCGGTAGTTGGCACCGTTCCGCATCAGGCTGCGGAGCTCCGGCCAGGCGTTCGGCCACGTGTTGAGCACGTTCCAGCCGCCGCCGTCGATCACGTACGTGACGACGACCTTCGGACGGCGCCCCGTCGTGCGGAGTGACGGCAGCACGCGCCCGTCGCGGCCGTTCGGCCACGCCTGCAGGCCGGCGAGCGTCGCCGTCGTGGGGGCGAGGTCGGCGAGGCTGACGCGCTCCTCGCTGTCCGACGGTTCGATCACGCCCGGGCCGTACGCGACGAGCGGGATGCGCTGCAGGTACATCCAGATGCTCGCGTGGCTCGTCCGACGGTCCATCGGGATCAGTGAGAGCGATTCCTCGGGGTAGTTCGACGAGTTGAACGGCGCGAGCACGAGCTGGAGTTCGCCCGAACGGTCGGGGTGGTACGCGCGTCGGACGAGCTCCATGTAGTCGGCCCCGAGGCGCGAGGCGCCGGCGTCCTGGGCCGCGACGGCGTCGACGCGCGTGACGGTCTTCGCGACGCGCGCGATCGCGGCGCCGGCCGCCACCGCGGCGAGCCCACCGGCGCCCGTGAGCACGAGGAACCGACGGCGCCCGGCATCCGACGGGCCGGCAGGCGACGGCCCGGCATGCGACGGCCCGGCATCCGACGGCCCGTCGGGCCGCGAGCGGCGGGTTCCGAGCCACACGGCGACCACGCCGATCGCCCAAACCACGAGTCCCGTGGCGACGCCCGCGACGATGCTGCCCTGGGCGGTCACGAGCAGCGCCGCGACGCCTCCGAGCAGCGCGAAGACGATCAGGATCGGGGAGGGGCGGACCACGCAGCCATCATCGCAGACCGTCTGCTCGCCCGAGCCCGGGCGGAGGCATCCTTCGCATGGTCGCCACATCGCGTCGTCGGCTCGGACGTGCGAGGCTCCGTGGGCTCCGCGCGAGCGCGGGCAGCTGCCGAGGAGGAGGAGGGCGACGTGTCGTCGTTACGGGCCGTGATGCTCAACTGCACGCTCAAGCCGTCACCGGAGGTCTCGAACACCGAGGCGCTGATGCGCAACGTGAAGACGTGGTGGGACGGGATGGACGTCGGGACGGAGATCGTTCGGGTGGTCGATCACCGGGTCAGGTTCGGCGTGAGCTCCGACGAGGGCGACGGGGACGAGTGGCCGCTGATCCTCGAGAAGGTCAAGGCAGCCGACATCATCTGCATCGGCACGCCGATCTGGTTCGGTGTCCGCGGATCGGTCGCCCAGATGGTGATCGAGCGGCTCGACGGGACGTACAACGAGCGGAACGCCGCCGGTCAGTACCCCCTCTACAACAAGGTCGGATGCGTCGTCGTGACGGGGAACGAGGACGGCGCGCACGCAGCCGCCGAGACGACGCTCTTCAACCTCTCGCACCTGGGCTGCACGATCCCGCCGAACGCCGACACGTACTGGGTCGGCGACGCGGGGCCGGGGCCGAGCTACATCGAGGCCGGCGGCGACCACCATGCGTACACGCAGCGCACGACGCGCTGGATGGCGCACAACGCCGTGCACCTCGCTCGGATACTGAAGGCGACGCCGATCCCGGCGGAGGGCAACACGTTCGACGACGACGAGGCCCACACGGGTCCCGCCCACATCGGCTGATCGCGGCTACGCGCGCTTGCGTTCCAGGTCGAGGAACGGGAGGTTCACGACGTGGGCGTCGACGTTCCCCCGCTCGCCTTCGACGCTGTACTCCACGGCGAGCCGTGTTCCGAGGCGCTCGAACGCAGCTTCGACGGATCCGAACGCGATCATCTTCTTCAGCGTCGGGCTCCAGACCATCGACGTGGCGCGACCGATCTGCCTGCTCTCGCGGTAGACCGGCACGGGGTCGCGCTGCACGAACGGGCTGATCATCGGCGCGAGGCCGTGCTTCGCGAACATGCCTTCGATCCCGGCCCACTCGAGCTCGAGACCGACGAGGCGGCGTGGCGGTCCGCCCGCGGCCTGTTCGGCCAGCAACGCGCGCCGCCCGTTGAAGTCCGAGGCCTTGCCGAACGCGACGAACCGCCCGAGGCCGATCTCGAACGGGGAGTACGTCTGCTCCTCGGAGATCGCGTGCCGGGCACTCGTGTACTCGACCTCGATCAGGATCAGGCCGGCCTCGACGCGGGAGACGTCGAGCGCGTTGATCCCCGCCGCGCGGATCCCGTACGCCTCGCCGACCTCGAACAGTCGATCCCACACCCGGAGCGCGTCCTCGGCCGGCATGAACAGCTCGTAGCCGTGGTCGCCCGTGTAGCCGGTCCGCGTGACGTCGACCTCGACGCCCGCGATGGACGAGAGCCGCCTGCGGAAGTACCGCAC
The DNA here is from genome assembly GCA_035463115.1 of Actinomycetota bacterium. GTDB lineage: Bacteria > Actinomycetota > UBA4738 > UBA4738 > HRBIN12 > BPGL01. The sequence continues at coordinate 23,197 of DATHTO010000107.1, forward strand.
GTCCTCCCACGTCTCGTCCGTCGCCGCCTCGAGCACGGGTCGCGTGAGACGCCCCTGGAGGGCGAGGCCCGCCGTCCCTTCGCTGACGTCGTCGATCGTCACGTCGAGGTCGGTCGCGTTCAGGACGAACCACCGGTAGCACGGGTCCGCGGCCGTCACCCGGTACGACGTCTCCGTGAGGCGCGTGAGGGTGCCGTCGTCGATGACCTTGCCCTCCTCGTCGCACCACGGCGTGTACGACACCTGGTTCACCTGGAGCTTCGAGACGTCACGCGTCATCACGCGATCGAGCAGCCGCGTGGCGTCCGGGCCCGAGATCACGTACTTGTACAGAGGCGTGATGTCGATGACGGCCGCGGCCTCGCG
>DATHTO010000108.1:0-5782 GCA_035463115.1 Actinomycetota bacterium
GCGACGCGCTGGGCGCCGTCCTCGTCGCCGGTCAGCTCGCGGAGCTCGCGCAGCTCGTCGACGGTGCGGCTCGGCCGGAGCGGCATGGCGCGCAGCCTAGCGCGGCGGTTGCAATGTCTGATGCATGTGGTAGATACGCGCCGTCAACGACGCAGCGGAGGGGGCTATGCCAAGCGTTACGGACGAAGCGCGGCTCGACGACCTGAGCGTGGTCAACCTCGACGACCTGGCGGTGAAGAGCGACGCCGAGGTGGAGGAGATCGACCGGCGGTCGGCCGACTCGCCGTACTTCAACCGCGACCTCGCGCCGGCCGGCCCGTCGCGGCGCACCTGGTCGACGTGGAACATCACCGCGATGTGGATCGGCATGTCCGTCGTGATCACGACGTACGTGCTGGCCTCCGGCCTCATGGCGGCCGGGATGAACTGGTGGCAGGCGCTGCTCACGATCACGCTGGGCAACCTGATCGTGCTGATCCCGATGATCCTGAACGCCCACGCGGGGACGAGGTACGGGATCCCGTTTCCCGTCTTCGTCCGCGCGTCCTTCGGGATCCGAGGAGCGAACATCGCGGCGATCGCGCGTGCGCTCGTCGCGTGCGGCTGGTTCGGGATCCAGACGTGGCTCGGCGGGCTCGCGCTCGACGCGCTCCTGACCCAGCTCTGGAGCGGCTGGGCCGATATGGGCTGGCACCGAGGCTTCGCGTTCGCGATCTTCTGGGTGATCCAGGTCGCGATCATCCTGCGCGGGATGGAGGCGATCAAGTACCTCGAGTCGTGGGCCTCGCCCGTCCTGCTCGGCGGCGGCATCGCCGTCCTGCTCTGGGCGTTCATCGAGGTCGGCAGCATCACCGAGCCGTTCGCCGCGACCGCGCAGAACACGCTCGTCGCGGAGGGCCCCGGGTTCTGGACGCTGTTCTTCCCGGCGCTCGCCGCGAACGTCGGCTACTGGGCGACGCTCAGCCTCAACATCCCCGACTTCACCCGCTTCGCGCAGAGCCAGCGCTCCCAGGCGATCGGACAGGCGATCGGGCTGCCGCTCGCGATGGCCGCGTTCTCGTTCATCGGGATCGCCGTCACGTCGGCGACCGTGCTGATCTACGGCGAGGCGATCTGGGATCCGATCGCGCTCATCGTCGAGATGGGCAACGCCGGGATCCTCGTCCTCGCGATGATCGTGATCGTGCTCGCGCAGGTGACGACGAACATGGCGGCCAACGTCGTCGCGCCCTCGAACGACTTCTCGAACCTCTGGCCGCGGATGATCTCGTTCAAGACGGGCGGCGTGATCACGGCCCTGATCGGGATCGCGATCTTCCCGTGGAAGATCTACGAGGACCTGGCCGCGTACATCTTCACGTGGCTCGTCGGCTACGGCAGCTTCCTCGGCGCGATCGCCGGCGTGATGATCGTCGACTACTGGATCATCCGGCGCGAGAAGCTCGACCTCGTCGATCTCTACAGCGCCGACCCGCGCGGCCGGTACTGGTACTCGAGCGGGTTCAACTGGCGGGCGATCGCCGCGCTGCTCGTCGCGGTCGTCCCGGTCATCCCCGGGTTCGTGAACGCCGCGACGACCGAGGGCGGCGTCGTCACCGACCCGAACCTGCTCGACCGCTTCTACACGTACGGGTTCGGGTTCACGTTCCTCGTCGCGGGCCTCCTCTACTTCATCCTCATGCGGGCGGCCGCGCCGCGGGCCGAGCCCGCGGTCGCCCACGGCGGCAAGTAGCGCGACTCAGCGCCCGGTGGCCGCCGGAGGGAATACTTCCGGCGGCCACCGAAGTCTTCGCGGGAGGGGAGCGGCATGTCGATCTTGATCAAGGGCGGGCGGATCCTCACGGCGGCCGACGACTACGTCGGCGACGTGTACGTCGAGGGCGAGCGGATCGCGCTGATCGGCGCCTCGCTCGACGACGTGCCGGCGGACACGACGATCGACGCGAGCGGGAAGTACGTGCTCCCGGGGGGCGTCGACCCGCACACGCACCTCGACATGCCGTTCGGCGGCACGGTGACGATCGACGACGTCGAGTCGGGCCAGACCGCTGCCGCGTTCGGGGGGACGACCTGCCACGTCGACTTCGTCATCCAGCCGCAGGGCGCGACGTTCGGCCAGGCGCTCGCGGAGTGGAAGGCGAAGGCGGCCGGCAAGCAGGTGATCGACATGGGCTACCACATGGCCGTCACCGACCTGCGCGAGGGCGGCACGCTCGAGGAGCTCGCCACGCTTCCCGACCAGGTCGTCACGTCCTACAAGCTCTTCATGGCGTACAAGGGCGCGCTCATGGTCGACGACGAGACGCTCTTCCGCACGATGCAGGTGGCCGCCGAGACCGGCGCGCTCGTCATGGTGCACGCCGAGAACGGCGACGCGATCGACGTCCTCGTGAAGGAGGCGCTCGCGGCAGGGCACACCGAGCCGCACTGGCACGCGCTCACCCGCCCGCCCGAGACGGAGGGCGAGGCGACGAACCGGGCGATCCAGCTCGCGCGCGTGGCCGGGGCGCCGCTGTACGTCGTCCACGTCTCGTGCGAGGAGGCGGTCCACCCGATCGCCGTCGCGCGGGAGAAGGGCTGGGACGTCTGGGGCGAGACGTGCACCCAGTACTTCTTCGTCGACTACACGTTCCTCGAGCGGCCGGACTTCGAGGGCGCGAAGTACGTCTACACGCCGCCGCCGCGGGACAAGGCGAACCAGGAGGTGCTCTGGAACGCCGTCCGCAGCGACGTCCTCTCGGCCGTCTCGACCGACCACTGCGCGTTCCTCTGGGACGGGCAGAAGACGCTCGGCAAGGACGACTTCTCGAAGATCCCGAACGGCGGGCCGGGGCTCGAGAACCGGCTGCACATGATCCACGAGTTCGGCGTGCGCCAGGGGCGGATCACGCTGAACCGGATGGTCGAGCTGCTCTGCACGAACCCGGCGAAGCTCTTCGGCCTCTACCCGCGCAAGGGGACGATCGCGGTCGGCTCGGACGCCGACATCGTCGTGTTCGACCCGGAGCGGAAGCACACGATCACGGCCTCCGAGCACCACTCGAAGATCGACTACAACCTCTACGAGGGCACCGAGGTGACCGGGACGCCCGAGGTCGTGCTCCTGCGCGGCCACGTCCTCGTCGAGGACGGGCGCCTCGCCGCGCAGCCGGGGATCGGGCGCTTCGTCGAGCGCGCGCGCTTCGGAGAGACGCTCGCCCGCGGCACCGAGTAGGGTCCCTGGAAGGGGGAAACGACCGGCCGCTCGCGCGGCGGAAGGAGGCACTCCATGGGCGGCATCTCGCTCGGCGGCATCCTCGTCATCGTCGGCATCGTGCTCATGTTCGTCTGGAGCTTCTGGATCGGGCTGATCATCGCCCTGATCGGGCTCATCGCGTTCGGCGGCTTCGCGCGCGGACGCTGGTACTGACCGTTGACCGGGCGTTGAGGCGCTGTAGAACCGGCGAGTGAGCGGGGACGGGCCCTCGAACGGCTGGGAGCACCGGGGCGAGCCGTCACGGCCCGTTCCGCCCGCCGCCCCGCCCCCGCAGCCGCCCTCCGCGGTCGCTTCGCCGACGAACGGGCTCGCCGTCGCGTCGCTCGTCTGCGGGATCGTCTGGGCGTTCGGGCTCGGCTCGGTCGCCGCGCTCGTGCTCGGCTACATGGCAAGAAGCCAGATCGACCGCTCCGGCGGGCGCGAGGGCGGGCGAGGGCTCGCCGTCGCCGGGATCGTGCTCGGCTGGATCGGCGTGGCCGGGCTGCTGCTCTCGCTGCTCGCCTTCGGCTGCCTCGCGAGCGTGGGCGACACCGGCGGGGACGGCGGCGAGCCGATCATCATCGACCCCGAGACGCCGGGAGGCGGCCCGCAGGCCGCCTCCCGGATCGTGCCTTCGCGCTCGCGGAGAGCGCTAGTTCTTGCCGTTCTTGCCCGAGCCCGAGCCGTACTCCTTGAGCACGTAGAGCCCGCCGTTACGGTCGGACGCGTAGAGCCACGGCTTGCCGGGCTCCTTGTAGATCCCCCAGACGTCCTGGATCCCGCCGTTCGCCATCTCGAACTCGTGCCCGGTCATCTTGTACCGGGCGACCTCGACCGGCTTGGACGGATCGCTGATGTCCACGACGATCACGCCGTCCGTGTACCAGGAGAAGTACGCCTTGTCCTTCTCGACGATGACGTTGTGCACGGAGTACGTCCCGCGCGGGTCGCACGACTCGTCGTGGGGGTCGGCGCTGCACGTCGTGTTGAACGTCGAGACGAGCACCGGGTTCGCCGGATCGCTGTAGTCCCAGATCCGGACGCCGCCCCACGGCGTGTCCTCGCGGACGTTGTTCGAGACGACGATCGCGTCGGCGCCGAGCGCGGCCGCGTTCGCGAGCTTCTCCGCGAACGTGCACTCGCCGCGCCGGACGATCGCGATGTCGCCCTCGTCGAAGGCGGCCGCGTTCAGGATCGGGTCGACGTTGCACGCGCGGCCGATCCAGACCGCCTCGCCGCTCTGCGGGCCGACGTCGGCGAACTTCGGCTGGTCGCCTGCACCCTCGTTCGCCGCGTAGATGTTCCCGGCGAGGGGGCCGCTCGTCACCTGGACGGTCAGGCCGGTGCCGTGGTGCGTGGTGCCGATGTCGATCGTCACCTGGTTGCCCGTCTGGCTGCCCTCGAACGCGTCGCCGGCGACGGTCGAGATGCCGATCCCGAGGATCGTGTTCGTGGCCGCCTCGCCGAACGTGAAGTTCGAGAGCGGGCTGTCGCTCGTGATCGCGTCGAAGTCCTCCTCGGTCTCGACCACGTAGCGACCGTTCTCCGTCGGCCAGACGGCGTGGCTGTTCACCTCGCCGTCCAGCGACCCGTTCGCCACGTCGAGCGCGGTCGAGATGTACTGCGGGTCGGCCGGGTCGGAGATGTCGAGCAGGATGAGGCCGGCGTCCCAGTGCGCGAGGTAGGCCTTCGTCCCGTCGGCGGTCACGGTCATGTCGTGGAGGAAGCGGTTCTGCGAGAACCCGAACGCGGGCGTCAGCAGGCCGAACATGTACCCGTTGATGTGGTTCACGAGCGTCGTGACGTCCGTCTCGTTGTACGGGTCGTCGCTGCAGTACGCCTCCTCGCAGAGGAGCTCGGCGCCCCAGGCGCTCACGAACTGCGGGTTCGTCGGGTCGGTCAGCTCGTAGATCTGGAAGCTGCCGAAGTACGCGTGGGTCTGCATCGCGACGTAGTCGCGGTCGCCCTGCGTGAAGAGGAAGAGGTTGTGGACGCCGACGTTCGAGTCGCCGAAGAGGTCGCGGAGCGTCGGATTCGGGTCGTCGACCCGGACGCTCGCCAGGTGAATCGGGTTGCGCGGGTCGCTCATCTCGTACACCTCGAACCCGCCGTCGCCTCCGGCGCAAGCTTCGTTCGAGTGCACGAGGATCGTGCCGCTGTTCATCTTCGCGACCTTCACGTCGTTCACGCGGCTGCCCTCGACGGACGGCAGGTTGCCGATGTACGTCGGCTTGTGGACGTTCCGCACGTCGAAGACGACGACGCCCGGCGCCGTTCGATCCTCGATGTACGAGACGGGACCGGTATCCGACCGGAAGCCTTCGCCGGTACCGCACGGGTTGTTGAACGTCCCGAGGTACGCGTAGCCGCGGTGCGCCCAGACGTCGGTCGTACCGTCCGGGAGAAGCCGCTCGCCCCGGCCTGCGACCTCGAGGTTCTTCGTGATCTTCGCGGACGGCCCGCCGCTCACGACGTCGCTCTCGGCGTCGAGCGCGCTCAGCGCGTCGCTCGGATCCATCGAGCCGCCCATCGAGCCGCGGTCCTGCA
>DATHTO010000109.1:0-14810 GCA_035463115.1 Actinomycetota bacterium
GACCCCGAGACCGTCAGATCCCAGTTCGTCCCGTCGAAGCGAGGGATCGGACCGTAGTGGAGCACCGGCCACGACTTCACGAGACGCTGGCCCGGCGGGATCCGGCCCGCGATCTCGGGCGGGTAGTTCTTCTGGAACAGCCCCATCACTCCCCCTTCGCGCCCGACGCGACGCCGGATCGATCCGCCGCCGCGTCGGCCACCGAGCGCCAGGCGTCGATCGCCACGTCGATCGCCGCGTCGTCGATGTCGACGTGGGTGACCATCCGGAGCCAGGGGCCCCCGATCGGAACCGAGCCGACCCCCTGCGAGGCCAGACGCTCGATCGTGTCGAGCACCGGGATCCCGACCGCGGTCGTGTCGACGAAGACCATGTTCGTGACGACCGCCGCGGGGTCGACCGCTCCCGGCGCGATCTCGGCGATCGCGTCGGCGAGGCGGCGCGCCCGCGCGTGATCCTCGACGAGCCGATCGCGACCCGTCTCGAGCGCCACGAGGCCCGCCGCGGCGACGACGCCCGCCTGGCGCCACGCGCCGCCGAAGAGGATCTGGACCCGGCGCGCCTCCCGGATCAGCTCGGCCGGCCCGCAGACGACCGACCCGATCGGGGCTCCGAGACCCTTCGACAGGCAGAACATCATCGTGTCGACCTCCGACGTCCACGCCGTGACGTCGGCGCCGGCCGACGCGACGGCGTTCCAGATCCGAGCGCCGTCGAGATGGAGCGGAACGCCGGCTCCGTCGGCCACCTTCCGGACCGCCCGAAGCTCGTCCACGGGCAGGACCGTTCCGCCGTACCCGCCGACGGTGTTCTCCACGGCGAGCAGGTCGACCATCTCGACGTCGAAGTACTCGTCGGGCTCGAGGAGGCGCCGCGCGAGGTCGGCCGTCATGTACCCCTCGGGGACGTCGGTGCCCGTCCGGAACGCGACGCCCGACAGCACCGCCGACGTCATCACCTCGGTCGTCGCGACGTGCGCGCGCTCCTCGCACACCACGAGATGGCCGGCGCCGTGCACGTGGAGCGCGAGCGCGATCTGGTTCGCCATCGTGCCGGTGGGCACGTAGAGGGCCGCTTCCATCCCGACGAGCTCGGCCGAACGCTCCTGGAGGCGGTTCACGGTCGGATCGTCCCCGTACCAGGCGTCGCCCACCTCGGCGTCGGCCATCGCGCGTCGCATCGCACGCGAGGGGGTCGTCACCGTGTCGGACCGCAGGTCCACGCGGAACCGACTCATCCGAAGAACACCTCGGCCTCGCGGTACAGCTCGATGGGGACGTCCTTGCGCGGGCCCATCGCGTCCGCGAGCGGCACGTCCTCGATGTCCTGGCCCTTGCGGGCGACCATCCTCCCCCAGCCGCCCGCGGTCGCGAGATCGACGGCCGCGAGGCCGAGGCGGGTCCCGAGCACGCGATCGAACGCGACGGGCGAGCCGCCGCGCTGCACATGGCCGAGGATCGTCACGCGGGCGCCGTACCCGGTGCGCCGTTCGATCTCCGGCGCGATCAGGTTCGAGATGCCGCCGAGCCGCGGGAACCCGTTCTCATCGAGGGGGTACTCCGGGAGCTCCATCGTGCCGGGCAGGGGCACCGCCCCCTCGGCGACGACGACGATCGAGAACGAGCTCGTCGACATGTGCCGGTGGCGGAGGTGGTGGCAGACCTCCTCGATGTCGAACGGATGCTCGGGGATCAGCAGCATGTCGGCGCCGCCACCCAGCGCGGCGTAGAGGGCGATCCACCCGGAGTGGCGGCCCATCACCTCGACCACCATCACCCGATCGTGGCTCTCGGCGGTCGAATGGAGTCGGTCGACGGCGTCGGTCGCGACCTGCACGGCCGTGTGGAACCCGACCGTGATGTCGGTCCCCGGCAGGTCGTTGTCGATCGTCTTCGGCACGCCGACGATCGGGACGTCGAGCTCGTCCAGCTGCGCGCCGGCGCCGAGGGTGCCCTCGCCCCCGATCGCGATCACGCCGTCGAGCTCGCGCGACTTGATGGCATCCTGGATCCGGTCGACGCCTCCGTCCACCCGGAACGGGTTCACCCCGGACGAACCGAGGATCGTGCCTCCACGGTGGAGGATGCCGCGGACGACCGGCAGCGTCAGCTCGACGGCGTCGTCGTCGATCAAGCCCCGCCAGCCGTCGCGGAACCCGACGAAGCTGTGACCGTGGGAACCGACGCCCTTGCGCACGATCGCGCGGATGATCGCGTTGAGACCGGGGCAGTCACCGCCCCCCGTGAGCACACCGAGGCGCATGCGCCCAACCTACACGCGCGTCCGTTCGGCGCCACGGACGGGCCGCGGCGGGGCTACTCGTCGCTGTTGCCGGGCGAGAGACGGCGCAGGACCTGATACCAGCTGTCCTCGTACGCGTGCTCGTCGCCGGCGCGGGGCCGCTTCGGCGCGGGGCGCTCCGTCGGTTCGTCGGCCTTCGTGTCGTGTTCCGCCATCCCGATGGATCCTCCGCGTGTCGTCGGCCTCGTGTCGCTCCGACCCGTCCATCGGAACACGACCGGCGCCGCTTGAGGCGTCCGGACGTGGCTACCGGACGCTGGGTAGCATGACGACCATGGACGTGCTCGCGGCGCTCCTTCCCCGGATCGACGGGTTCCTGCCGCTCGTGTTCTTCGTGTTGCTCGTGAGTCTCACCGGGATCGTCGGGCTGTTCGCGCTGTACGTGATCGCGCAACAGTTCCGGAACCCGGGCCGCCGAAACCGGCGCGCGTAGACGTCCAGCACACGAGCGGCTCGGGTCGCTCGGCGTACGTCTCAGCCGTCGCCGGGAACGATCGATGTGCCGCTCTCACCGCGCAGCAAGGCCGGCGCGTCGTCCAACGTGCCGATGGCGGCCCGTCGGCCACCGGTTCCGAGGAAGCCGACCGCGGCCTCGATCTTGGGGCCCATCGATCCGGCGCCGAACTCCCCCGCCTCCTGCAGGGCCCGAGCCTCCGCGACGGTCATCCGATCGATGTCCTCGGGCATCAGCGAACCGAAGCCGCGCTGGACCTTGGCCACGTCGGTCAGGATCAGCAGCGTCGTCGCTCCGACCTCGCGGGCGAGGATCGCCGCGGCGAGGTCCTTGTCGACCACGCCTTCCGTGCCGATCAGCCGCGGACCGTCTTCGATCACGGGCACGCCACCGCCTCCGCTGGCGATCACGATGACCCCGTCGGCCACGAGTTGGCGGATCACCGGCGTCTCGACGATCGAGTACGGCGCCGGGGACGGCACCACCCGACGGTAGCCGCCGTGCGGGTCGGCCTTCATCACCCAACCGCGTTCGTCCTCCAGGGCACGTGCCTGCGCCTCGTCGAAGAACGGACCGACGAACTTCGTGGGGTTCGCGAACGCCGGATCGTTGGCCTCGACCCGGGTGAGCGTCAGGACCGTCGCCACGGGGCGCTCCATCCCGCGCTCGAAGAACACGTCGCCGATCGTGACCTGCAACAGGTAGCCGATCTGCCCCTGGCTCTCGGCCCCGCACACGTCGAGCGGCATCGGATGCACCTGCCCGGCGGCCGCCTCCTGCTGGATCAGGATGCGACCGACCTGCGGGCCGTTGCCGTGCGTGACGACGACCTCCCAGCCGGCCGCGGCGATCTCGGCGATCTTCTCCGCGGCGCCGCGCGCGGCTCGATAGGCCTCGTCGTAGGTGTCCGGCGCCCCGCGGCGGAGCAGGGCGTTGCCGCCGAGGGCGACGACCACCCGCTCCACCGCGAAGCTCCGTTCTCCCGGTCCGTCAGCCGCTCAGAGCACGGGCTTCAGGACGTCGACGAGCTGCGGCGAGTCCGGCAGGACCTCGAGGTCGTACCGGACGCGCACCGCCGGCCGGTCGATCGTGATCACGCGCCGGAGGTCGATCGGCGTTCCGATCACGACGAGGTCGACGTCGGCCGCCGCGATGATCTTCGCCATCTCGGCGAGCTGACCGTCGCTGTAGCCCATCGCCGGCAGCACCGCTCCGACGTCGTACTTCTCGAACGTCTCGGCGATCGTGCCGATCGCCCACGGCCGCGGGTCCACGATCTCGGCCGCGCCGTTGCGCTGGGCGGCGACGACGCCGGCGCCGATCTTCATCTCCCCGTGCGTCAGCGTCGGGCCGTCCTCCACGACGAGGACCCGCTTGCCTCGGATCGCCTCGGGGTCGTCGACCGTGACCTTCGAGTTCGCCTTCACGACGGTCGCAGCGGGGTTCGTGCGCGCGATCGTGTCGTCGATCTGGGCGATCTGTTCCGGCGTCGCCGAGTCCATCTTGTTGACCACGATCACGTCGGCCATCCGCAGGTTCGCCTCGCCGGGGTGGTACCGGAGCTCGTGCCCCGGCCGCAGCGGGTCGACGAGCGCGAGATGCACCGTTGGCCGGTAGAACGGCAGGTCGTTGTTCCCGCCGTCCCACAGCAGCACGTCGCATTCCTCCTGCGCCTGCGCGAGGATGTCGCCGTAGTCGACGCCGGCGTAGATCACGGTGCCACTGGTGATGTGCGGCTCGTACTCCTCGCGCTCCTCGATCGTCGTCTCGTACCGATCGAGGTCGCCGACCTCCGCGTACCGCTGGACGCGCTGTGCGGCGAGGTCCCCGTACGGCATGGGGTGTCGCACGGCGACGACCTTCTTGCCGGCGTCCTTGAGCACGGCGGCGATCGCACGCGTGGTCTGCGACTTGCCGACGCCCGTGCGCACGGCCGTGACCGCGACGACCGGCACCTTCGCGTCGATGTACGTCGCTTCGGGACCGAGCAGCACGAAGTTGGCGCCCGCGGCGATCGCCGTTGAGGCCTGATGCATCACGAACTCGTGCGAGACGTCGGAGTAGCTGAAGACGACGTCATCGACCTGGTGCTTGCGGATCAGGTCGACGAGCTCGGCCTCCTCGTGGATCGGGATGCCGCTCGGATACGCCGACCCCGCGAGCTCCGCCGGATACGTCCGGTCGTCGATGAACGGGATCTGCGTCGCCGTGAACGCCACGACCTCGGTGTCGGGATCGTCGCGGAACACGGTGTTGAAGTTGTGGAAGTCGCGACCGGCGGCTCCCATGATGATCACGCGTCGCTTGGGCATAGCGGACCCGTCCTTTCCGCACGTGTCTCCGGCCGAGAGGTGTGGCCGTGGACGGGAGTGGTGTGATGCGCGGGACGGCGCCGCCTCCGCGGCCGCGCGGCGACCTGAGGACCGCGAGCCCCGCTCTTCGTCTCGGAATCTACCCCACCGGCCTCGCCGGCGTGAGGGCCGTTCGTCCCCTCGGTCGCGGCGCCGTCAGACCTGTGGGTCCCAGCCCTCGTCGGTCACCCGGCCGAACGGTCGAGCGAAGTGCGTGACCGCGAGGCGCCAGTTCCGCTGGCGTGCGCGGAAGAGCAGGATCCGGCGAGAGCCGACGCCGAGGAGCCCGTCCTCGTCGTGCGACGACGCCCATCCCGGATGCGCAGCCTGGATCGGGAGATGGAGCAGGTCCCCGGTGAGCAGGAGCGCGTCGTCACCGTCGTCGACGAGCACGGCGCGGTGCCCGGGCGTGTGCCCGGGGGTGTGCAGCACGCGGACGCCCGGGACGATCGACCGGTCCTCGCTCGTGATCGAGAGCTGGCCCGTGTCGTGGAGCGCCGTCATGGCGGTCCGTCCACCGAAGTCCTCGTCGTCGGTCGCGGTCGCGAAGAACCGCCAGTCGGCGTCGTGGACGTGATGGACCGCGTTGGGGAACCTCGGCCGCCCGTCCGGAAGGCACGCGCCTCCGGCGTGGTCCGCGTGCAGGTGCGTGTGGATCACGTGGCCGATCCGGTCCGGGGCGGTCCCGGCGTCGGCGAGCGACGCGTCGAGCCGGCCGACGACGTCGTAGGGAGGTCGCCCGAGATGCCCGATCCCCGTGTCCACGAGCAGCGCCACCCCGTCGGACCGCACGAGGAAACATCGAACGTGCCACGACCACGCCCCCTCGCCGGCGAACGCCCAGGGGAACCGCGCGCGCTCGCTCTCCCAGTCGATCGTCCGCCCCGGGAGCTCGTCGGCGAGCGGCAGCGGCGCCGACCCGTCCAGCAGCGGAACGACCTCCCAACGCCCGACCCGGATCCCAGGCTCGCTCGGCATCGCGGGCGGAGCCTAGCGGTTCAGGTCGCCGGGGACGTCGACGTCGCGCAGCGTCAGGCGCTGCGGGTCGAGGCCGGTCCAGATCGGCGCCTCGATGACGTGCGCCCGGAGCGACGCGACGAGGTCGCGCAGCCGCCGGCTCCCCCCCTCCAGCAAGGTGCGCGCCGCGTCGACCGCCGGCCCGGTCCGCACGACGATCGGAAGTGGCCGCGCCCCTTCGCCGTCGTCGAGCGCGACGAGCTCGACCGCGGGATCGGCGAGCACGTCGATCATCGAGCGCAGCACGGGCGGCTGGAGCCTCGGCATGTCGCCGCCGACGACGACCGCGACGTCGGACCGCACGACCTCGAGCAAGCCCGCGTGCACGCCTGCGAGCGGGCCCTCGCCCTCGATCGGGTCGTGCGCGGCTCGGGCCGGGGCCGGCACGTCGACCGCCGGCGCGCCGGGCGGCAGCACGACGACGACGTCGCGGGCCACGTGGCTCACCGCGGCGACGGCTCGCTCCAGCAGCGTCGAGCCGTCGATCCGGACGAGGAGCTTGTCGTCGCGGCCGAACCGTTCGGAGCGACCACCGGCCAGGACGATCGCGGCGACGCCCGCGGCGGCGCTCACGCCTCGGCGGTCGGTGCGTCCTCGCGCCGGCGACGCCGCTGGACGAACGCGAACCCGAAGCGCCCCTTGACGCAGAGGTGCCCCGCGGTGACGGAATGATCCGCGGGCGACATCACCTTCACGATGGCGTTGTCCTGCACGTGGAGCTCGAGCTCGCATCCGACGCCGCAGTACGGGCAGATCGTGTTCGTGACCGTCTGCTCGTCCTCGTTCCACGTGCCGGCCTGGCGCATGTCGAACTCGCTCTTGAACATCAGCGCGCCGGTGGGACACACGCCGATGCAGTTGCCGCAGTAGACGCACGCGCTCGAGTCGAGCGGCACGTCGTACTCCGTCGAGACGCGTGCGTCGAAGCCGCGTCCCGCGATCGCGATCGCGAACGTGTGCTGAGCGTCGTCGCCGCACGCCTCGACGCACTTGTAGCAGAGCACGCATCGCTCGTAGTCACGGACGTACAGCTCGTTGTCGATCTTCACCGGCTGCGCCACCGTCTCGGCGACGTCTGGCTCGTCGGGGTCGTGGTGGTGGCCGGCCCATCGACGATCGCGCTCCCCCGGCGCCAGCGGGTCCATCCGCGCTCCGAACCGATCGGGATCGGCGTCGTACTCCCTCATCCAGCGGTGCCAGTCGTCGGTCGCGAGCGACGTGTCGACGCTCGACCCCAGGAACTCCATCACGAGCTTCCGGGAGTGGCGCACGCGCTCGGTGTCGGTCTGCACCTTCATGTCGGGCTCGACGGGGCGCGAACAGGCGGGGACGAGCGTGCGAGCTCCTTCCACCTCGACGACGCAGACCCTGCAGGCGTTCACCGGCGTCAGGTTGTCGGCGTAACACATCGTCGGCGTCTCGACGCCGGTGGCGCGGCACGCGTCGAGGATCGTGGCGCCCTCGGGGACACGCACGGTCTCGCCGTCGATCTCGACGTCGACGAGCCGCTTCGGCATGCCGAGGGGCACGGTCGCCTGACCGACGGCCACCTACGACTCCTGCGCCTCGGTGCGGGTCGGGACGTCGTCGCCGTCGACGGTCGGCGCTCCGCCGTTCCCGTCGGGCGCGAACGCGCCGAACTTCGCGATCACCGACTGCACGGCGTTCGCCGCGGTCTGACCGAGACCGCAGATCGACGCGTCGCGCATCACCTGCGTCACCTCCGTGAGCAACGCGAGCTCGTCCTCATCGGAACCCAGCGTACGGCCGCGAGCGAGGCGGTGGAGCGCCTCCTCCTGCCGGACGGTCCCGACGCGGCACGGCACGCACTGCCCGCAGGACTCGTCGCGGAAGAACCGCGCGATCCGCAGGGTGAGGTCGACGAGGTCCGCCGTCTCGTCGAGCACCATCACGACGCCCGACCCGAGCGTATAGCCACCCGCCCGCGCTGCCTCGTACGTCAGCACGACGTCGAGCTCGTCCGGACGCATGAACCCCCCGGCGGCGCCGCCGAGCAGGACCGCCTTCAGGGCGCGGCCGCCACGGACGCCGCCGGCGAGGTCGATCACCTCCCCGAGCGTCGCGCCGTGCTCGATCTCGTAGACGCCCGGGCGTTCGACGTGCCCGGACAGGCAGAACAACCGCGGGCCCGTCGATCCATCGGTTCCGATCGCCGCGTACCCGAGCCCGCCGAGCTCCATGATCGGAAGCACGTTCAGCAGCGTCTCGACGTTGTTGATCGACGTGGGCTTGCCGAACACCCCGTGGGTCACGGGGAACGGAGGCTTGTTCCGAGGTTCGCCGCGGTTGCCCTCGATCGATTCGAACAGCGCGGTCTCCTCGCCGCAGATGTACGCGCCGGCCCCCCGCCGGAGCTCGACGTCGAACGAGAACCCCTCGCCCATCACGTCGTCGCCCAGCAGGTCGTGTCGGCGGGCCTCGCCGATCGCGCGCTCGAGGTGCGCGGTCGCTCGCGGATACTCGCCGCGGATGTAGACGAACCCCTTCTCGGCGCCGGTCGCGTAGCCCGCGATCGTGAGGGCCTCGATCAGCGCGTACGGGTCCTCTTCCATGAGCACCCGGTCCTTGAACGTGCCGGGCTCCGACTCGTCGGCGTTCGCGATCACGTACTTCGGCCGAGCCGTCTGCTCGGCGACCGCCTTCCACTTCACGCCGGTCGGGAACGCGGCGCCGCCGCGGCCGAGCAGCTTGCTGTCGGTCACCTCGCGAACGACGCCTTCGGGGCCGAGCTCCACCGCGCGCCGCAGGGCGGCGTACCCGCCGTGCGCCCGGTAGTCGTCGAGCGATCCCGGGTCGACGACGCCGACGCGCCGCAGGAGGCGGAGGCCGTCGAGGCGAGCACCCGGCGCAGCCTGCGGCGCCGACGACGGGCCGCCCACCTCGGTGAACACCCCCGCCGGTTGCTCGCCCATGAACTGGTCCAGCATCTCGGGAGTCGCGGATCCGAACGTGAAGTCCTGGGCGTCCTCGCCCGCGTTCTGCGACAGCACCGCAGGAGCGAGCTCGCACATGCCCAGGCACGGGCTCCGCGTCCACGTCGCCTTCCCCGTCGAGGCGGGGGTGCCCTCGGGTCCGATGGTCACCTCGAGGTGGTCGCAGAGATCATCGGCGCCGTTCACCCGACACGCGAGGTCGTCACAGACGTGGAGCACGGTCGCCGGCCGAGGCTCCATCGAGAACATCGCGTAGAAGGTGGCAACGCCGTAGGCCTCGGCGGGCGCGACGGTGAGGCGCGAGCAGACGTAGTTCAGGCCGCCTTCGCTGATCCATCCCACGCGCGACTGGAGCGCGTGGAGCGCCGGAAGCAGCAGCGTGCGCTGGGCCCTGACCTCGTGACCGCCGCGCGCCACGCGGCCGTCGCGATCGCCGGACGCGACGGCGACCGCGACACCGGTGCCGGCATCGGCGAACGGGGCGCCGAGGAGCTCGTCGATCGCGGCTCGCTCGTCGTCCGACGGCGTCGCGGCGGTCAGATGGAGGTCCACGGAACCTCGGTCATCGTCAAGCGGTCACCGCGCGATCGTGATCCGATCCGTCCTCGGACGGAACGGCGCGGTCGCCGTTCCCGTCGGCGTGGGCGTCGCCGTCGCTCCCGAGCAGCCGTTGCCGCGCCGCGTCGTCGAGCTTGTCGATCCTGATCGCGGTGGCTTTGAACTCCGCCGTCCCCGACTTCGGGTCGACCGCCTCGATCGTCAGCCTGTTCGTCTCGACCTGATCCGGGAAATGGAGCGTCATGAACGCGAGACCCCGCCGGAGCGCCGCGGAGATGGCGACCGGCGCGACGACCTCGCCCCGGCGCGACGAGACGACGACCTCCTCGCCTTCGACGAGACCGAGTGCCGAGACGTCGTGGGCGGACAGCTCGATCGCCTCGGGGCGTCGCAAGGGCGACGTGTAGGCGCCGGTCTGCACACCGGTGTTGTACGAATCGAGACGCCGCCCCGTCGTGAGCCGGATCGGGAACTCGTCGCTCAGCTCGTCGACCGGCGGCTCGTCGATCACCACGCTGAACGGCGCCTTGGGGCCCTGCTCGTCGGGATCGTCGGCCCACAGACGCGCGTGGAGGAACAGGGTGCCTGGGTGGTCCTCGTCGGGGCACGGCCACTGGAGACCGCCGAGCTCCTCGAGCCGCTGCCACGACATCCCTCGGTGCATCGGCGACAACCGACGCACCTCCTCCCAGGCGTCGAACGCGCTGACGTCGCCCCAGTCGTAGCCGAGGCGACCTGCGAGCTGCGCGATGATCCAGGTGTCGTCCTTCGCGTCGCCGGGCGGCTCCAGCGCCTTGCGGACGCGCTGGACCCTCCGTTCGGAATTCGTCACGGTCCCTTCGGATTCGAACGCGCTGTTCGACGCCGGGAAGACCACGTCGGCGATCTCGGCGGTCTTCGTCATGAAGATGTCTTGCACGATCAGCGTGTCGAGGTTCTCGAGCAGCTTCTTCGCGTGGGTCGCGTCGGCCTCGGAGCTCACCGGGTTCTCGCCGATGCAGTAGATCGCGGTCAGATCGCCACGCTCCATCGCCTGGAACATGTTCGTGAGGTGCCAGCCGTAGCGCGGGATGATCTCGCACCCCCACGCGTCCTCGAACCGAGCACGCGCCTCGGCGTCGCGCTCGACGTCTTGGAACCCCGCGAGCTTGTTCGGGATGGCACCCATGTCGCCACCCCCCTGCACGTTGTTCTGGCCGCGCAGCGGGTTGAGGCCGCTGCCGTAGGTGCCGACGTGGCCGGTGAGCAGGCCGAGGTTGATCAGCGACAAGACGTTGTCGACGGCGTTGTGATGCTCGGTGATGCCGAGGGTCCAGCAGATCATCGCGCGATCGGCCTTCGCGAACGCGTGCGCCACCTCCGCGATCACGTCGGCGGGCACCCCGGTCACGGCCTCGCCGCGCTCGAGCGTCCAATCCTCGATCGATCGCACGTACTCGTCGAACCCGAGCGTCGCGTGGTCGATGAACGCGTGGTGCTGCAGGTCGCTCGCGATGATCTCGCGGGCGATCGAGTTCGACAGCGCGATGTCGGTGCCGACGTCGATGCCGAGCCAGAGATCGGCGAACGCCGCCGAGTCGGTCCGCCGCGGGTCAACGACGATCAACCGGGCCCCGTTCTCGATCCCACGCAGGACGTGGTGGAAGAAGATCGGATGCGCCGACCGCGCGTTCGAGCCCCACAGGACGACCAGGTCCGTGTGCTCGACCTCTTCGTATGAGCTGGTGCCGCCGCCGGCGCCGAAGACCGTGGCCAGACCGACCACGCTCGGGGCGTGTCAGGTGCGGTTACAGCTGTCGATGTTGTTCGTGCCGAGGACCTGACGCGCGAACTTCCCCGCGAGGAAGTTCATCTCGTTCGAGGCCTTCGAGCACGAGAACAGGCCGGCGCCCCAGCCGGGGTTCCGCTCCACGGCGCGCTGCAGCCCCTCGGCGGCCCGATCGAGGGCCTCGTCCCAGGTGGCGACGCGCAGCTCGCCGCGATCGCGGACCATCGGCTCGGTGAGCCGCGTGAGCCCGTTCGGCATCGAGCGTGCTCCTTCCGTTCCGCTGCTGTCGGAGCCGCCCGCGATCCAGCGTGCGGGCGGCGGTCCCGCGATTGTAATGCGAGGGCTGCGCGAGGCGGTCATCGGCCCCTGACCACCGGTGCTCGGCCCGGTCGGGATCGAGCCGGAACGCCGAAGCGGGGGCCCCGCAGGCCCCCGCTTCGGATCCGACGACGAGCGTCGTGGTTCGCTCAGAGGTCCCAGTTCACGATCCGCTTCGCGACCGTCCCGGAGATCCCGTCCAGCAACGCCGAACCGCTGCGGACGTTCTCGAACCGGGGCGCCGCCGCGATCGCCTTCTCGTTCGTCGCGCGCATCTCGGTGAAGAACAACAGGTAGCGCGTCTGTCCGGCCGGGACCTCCGTCCGGAACCGGAACACCACGCAGCCCTCGTTCACGGCGGAACCCGGATCGGGATCCTCGGGAGCCCACGGCACCGAGCGGTTCGTCACGTCGATGTCGCCGGGTCCGTACACGGCGAAGGTCAGCGCGGGATCACTCGGGGTCGTCGCGTCGTCGCTCGTGACGATCCAATCGTCGGCGAGCGTCGTCCGCCGGTTCTTCGGTGCGCTCGAGGCCCGGGTCCGCTCGTCATCGTCGGCGCCCAGCGCGCTGTCCCAGGTGACGGTGACGGCGCGATCCCTGTTCGTCGGGTTGACGAGCTTCACGAGCGTCCGCAGCGTCGGGCTGCCCTGGAGCGCACGCTCGGTCCGCGACACCTGCAGACGGGACATCTTCGTCGGTCCGACGGTGAGCTGCTGGGTGCCGGCCCGGTGGTTGCCGTTCCCGTCCTGGTCGTCGAAGACGACGCCGTCGATCAAGAGGTACAGCCCTCCGTCGAAGGCATCGGTCATGGTGCCGAGCGCACCGTCCTCGGCACCCGAGAACCCGCCGGTCGCGGCGGTGCACGGGGCGCCGTCCGTGCCGTAGTCGTAGCCGGTGACGGCATCCCACGTGGCGTTGGCGCCCGTGAGGTCGACGTCGGCCGGCACGACGGCCGCTGTTGCCGGTAGCGCGATCGATGCGAGCACCGCGACGACGAAGGTCGCGATGATGGAACGTGGGCGTCGAACCATGCCCTCCTCCTCCTGGTTCAGATGACCGTTGCCCTGACCCAGCCGGTATCGGCTCGAGGGCGCGCCGAGCTTGAGGCGTGGAGGGACCCGATGCAAGGACCCGCGATCGTTCCCGGCTCGTTCAGCTCGCGACGCGCTGTGGCCCGGTGTAGACGTTCAGTCGGTCACCACGGACGAACCCGACGAGCGTCATGCCGAACCGCGCTGCGGCGTCGACGGCGAGCGACGACGGGGCGCTGACCGCGCTCACGACGGGGATGCCCGCGACGGCAGCCTTCTGAACGATCTCGAAGGACAACCGACCGCTGACCTGGAGCACCCGATCGGCCAACGGCACCAGGTCGGCGAGCACCGCCTCGCCGATCACCTTGTCGACCGCGTTGTGCCGACCGACATCCTCCCGTGCCGTCACGAGCGTGCCGTCGGGACGGAACAAGCCGGCCGCGTGGAGGCCGCCGGTGCGATCGAAGATCCGCTGCGAACGTCGGAGGACGTCGGGCAGGGACCGCAGCACGTCGACGGTGACCTCGGGACCGTCGGCGACCGGGGCGCACCGTACCTCCACGTCGTCGAGCGCCGCCTTGCCGCAGACGCCGCATGACGAGGTCGCGTAGAAGTTCCGGCGCACCCGTTCGGCGTCGAACGGCCGGTCCAGCGCGACGGAGACGACGTTGAACCGCTGCTCGTCGTCCGCCACGTCGTCGCAGTACGCGACCCGGCGAACGTCCGACGGGGCGATCAGCCCCTCCGTGAAGAGGAACCCCACGGCGAGCTCGAAGTCGCCGCCCGGCGTCCGCATCGTCACCGCGACCTGCTGGGCCGCACCGTCGGGGGGCTGGACGCGGATCTCGAGCGGCTCCTCGGCCGCGACCGTGTCGGTCCGCTCGCTCCGGGCATCGCCGTGGACGGCCTGCACGCGCACGTTCGCCACGTTGCGGCGGAGGGGTTCGTGCACGGCCATGCGTCCAGTATCGGCCACGCGGCCGTCGAGCGCAGGCTCGGGCGCGGTGACCTCGGGTCAACGTGGGGCGGAACGCCCGTTCTCGCACGTCGGGACGCCTCCGGTATCGTCGGCGGCGTCCCGGAGCGCTCCGGGTCCGCCGCGGTCGACCGACCCGCCGCAACCGTCCGAAGGAGCCGAGCGACACCGATGAAGTCCGGACTCGAGATCGCCCAGGAAGCCGCCCTCGTCCCGATCACGGAGATCGCCTCGCGCGCGGGGATCGAGCCGTCGGAGCTCGAGCCGTACGGGCGGTTCCGCGCGAAGGTCGACCTGTCGATCCTCGATCGGCTCGCCGACCGACCCGACGGCAAGCTCGTGATCACGACGGCGATCACCCCGACGAAGGCGGGCGAGGGCAAGACGACGACGTCGGTCTCCCTCACCCAGGGCCTCGGCGCGATCGGCAAGGACGTCATGCTCTGCCTCCGGGAGCCCAGCATGGGCCCGGTCTGGGGCATCAAGGGCGGCGGCACCGGGGGCGGGTACGCGCAGATCGTGCCGATGGAGGAGATCAACCTCCACTTCAACGGCGACTTCCACGCGGTGCAGGCGGCGCACAACTTGCTCGCCGCCGCGCTCGACGCCTCGATCTACCACCAGAACCACCTGGGGATCGATCCGCAGACGATCACGTGGCCCCGAACGCTCGACGTCAACGACCGATCCCTCCGCGGGACGGTGATCGGACTCGGCGGCAAGGTCCACGGGATCCCTCGGGAGAACGCGTTCGTGATCGTCGCCGCCTCGGAGATCATGGCCGTCCTCGCGCTCGCGAACGACCTCCTCGACCTGCGGCGGCGCCTGGGCGCGATCGTCGTGGCGTCGACGTACGACGGGAAGCCCGTGACCGCGGACGATCTGCGCGTCGCCGGCGCGATGACCGTGATCATGAAGGACGCGGTCAAGCCGAACCTCGTGCAGACGCTCGAGGGACAGCCGGTGCTCGTGCACGCGGGCCCGTTCGGCAACATCGCCCACGCCAACAACTCGATCATCGAGGACCGCGTCGCCCTGAAGCTCGCCGACTACGTCGTCACCGAGGCCGGCTTCGC
>DATHTO010000110.1:0-11453 GCA_035463115.1 Actinomycetota bacterium
CGGGAACCGGTTGATCGACTTCGCCACCGGCATCGCGGTCTTGAACGTCGGTCACACGGCACCCGAGGTGGTGGCGGCCGCGCAACGGCAGCTCGAGCTCGACACGCACACGTGCTTCCACGTCACGGCGAACGAGCCGTACATCGAGCTCGCCGAGCGGCTGAACGCGCTCGCGCCCGGCGACCACGCGAAGAAGACGATGTTCGCGAACTCCGGCGCCGAGGCCGTCGAGAACGCGATCAAGATCGCGCGCAAGCACACCGGTCGATCGGCGGTGGTCTCGTTCGACCACGCGTTCCACGGGCGCACGTTGCTCGCGATGTCGCTCACCGCGAAGGTGATGCCGTACAAACAGGGGATGGGGCCGTTCGCCCCCGAGGTGTACCGGCTGCCGTTCGCGTACGCCTACCGGTGGTTCGGCGATCCCGAGCGGTGCGCCGAGGAGGCGCTCGCCTACGCCCTCGACGAGATGCACAAGCACATCGGCGAGGAGAACATCGCCGCGATCATCCTCGAGCCGATCCAGGGTGAAGGCGGGTTCGTCGTGCCGGCGCCCGGGTTCGTCGCGGGCCTGGCCGACTTCGCACGCGAGCACGGGATCGTGTTCATCGCCGACGAGATCCAGTCCGGCTTCGGACGTGCCGGGCGCTGGTTCGCGATCGAGGACGAAGGCGTCGTGCCGGATCTCGTCACGAGCGCGAAGTCGATGGGCGGCGGCATGCCGATCAGCGCCGTCACCGGGCGGGCCGAGATCATGGACAGCGTCCACGTCGGCGGCCTCGGAGGCACCTACGGCGGGAACCCCGTCGCGGCGGCGGCCGCGCTCGCGGTGATCGAGAAGATCGAGCGCGAGGGCCTGCTCGAGCGGGCGCACCGCGTCGGCGACATCGTGATGGAGCGGTTCCGCGGGTGGGCCGACCGCTTCGAACAGGTGGGCGAGGTCCGTGGACGCGGCGCGATGTGCGCCGTCGAGTTCGTCGCCGACCGAAGCACGAAGGAGCCGGTCGACGCGGCCACGATGGGACGGATCGCGGCCGGGGCGCTGACGCGCGGCGTCGTCGTCCTCACGGCCGGCACCTACGGCAACGTGATCCGGCTGCTGCCGCCGATCACCATCGACGAGGAGCTCCTCGGCGACGGGCTCGACCAGCTCGAAGCAGCGGTGGGCGAGGCGCTCGGCTCGTGAACCGCGTCGGCGCACGGCCCTGCCGATCGGTCACCACGACGGTCGAAACCTCCGCGCGAGCCGACTAGGCTCCGGGCGATGGCGGGGACGGCGGGGGGCGCGGTCGGCGACGTGCTGGGCGATGGCGAGATCCGCCGACACCTCGCGGAACTCCCCGACTGGCGGCACTTCGCGAACGCGCTCCACAAGGAGTTCCGGTTCCGCGGGTTCCGCGCGTCGATCGCGTTCGTCGACCGGATCGCGGAACAGGCGACGGCGACGGGGGTCCATCCCGACATCGAGATCCACGACAGCCGCGTGATCGTCTCGATCGCCACTCCCGGCGCGGGTGGCGTGACCGTGAACGACATCGACCTCGCACGGGCGATCGAGCGCGTGAAGGAACCGGACTGAGACCGTAGCCGGCGGACCGCCGATCGAGCGGCGCGACCGCGGGTCGCGCGTCAGCGCGGCACGGCGGCCGAGGCGCACCGGACGCACCGCACCGACCAGGGGCGGGCCTCGAGCCGCGCCGGCGCGATCGCGTCGCCGCAGACATCGCACGTTCCGTACGTTCCGTCGTCGAGCTTCTCGAGGGCACGATCGACGTCGGCGAGCGACGCGTCGAGCTCGCGGGCGGTTCCGACCTTCGTCAGTCGCTCGACCGCCTCGGTGGTTCCGTCGCCGACGCGCTTGCCGAACGAGACCGGCGCCACGGGGTCGACGGGCACGTCGGTGATCACGGTTAGCGCCGCGCGCAGCTCGTCGCGACGCGCCACGAGCGCGGCGCGCAACGCATCGCGCGCCTCGTCGTTCACGATGCGTGGGCTCCTCGGTCGCTCCGCGTCGTGTCGCCGGGTGGCCGCAGGATCAGACGGTCGTGGGGCTCGACGACGTCGACGGTGCCGGCGAGGCCCTCCGCGACGAAGAGCGTGAAGCCGGCGTCGTGCTCGATCGTCCGGTCGCCCGGCTCGGGCTCGTCGGTGAGCTCGAAGACCACGTGCTGCCCGTCGGCGCGCAACCGCAGGCGCGCGTCGGGGTTGAACCGGCGCGCCGCGCCGTCGGCGCGCGCGAGGATGTCCACGGCCCACTCGGTGAACGCGATCACCCGACGATGCTAACGGGGCACGCCGTCGTCGGGAGCCCGGCGATCGCGCTCCACACGGACGACGAGGCCGGATCGCGGCGGGATCCGACACGTGGATGGTCCCGGTTCCTGGACCTATGCTCGCGCCATGGACGTGCACGCCGCACAGGCGAGGACCGGGCACGTCGACGACGGCGCGCCCGCGGCACCGGGCGACCTCGAGCTGGCCCACCGGGAGCGGCGCGCCGCACGATGACCGACCTCAGCGTCGCGCTCGCGGGACCCGGCGGAGAGCCGGTCGATCTCTGGCGGACGCTGCTGTCCCACGGGTTCCACGATCTGCCGCCCATGCGGCTCGACACGGCGACGAGAACCCTCGAGATGACCGTCCGGGTGCCGAGAGCGAAGCCGCGACGGATCCGGGTCGGCGCCGGCGTCGGTCCGACCGCCCGTGTCGAGGTGATCGGACGCGGCGTGTCGGCGCGGGCCGAGGACGCGATCCGCGCGGCGGTCGGCCGCGTGCTGCGTCTCGACCAGGACCTCTCGGCGTTCTACGCGCTCCTCGCCGAGGACCCCGATCTGTCGTGGGCGACGACGGGCGCCGGCCGGATGCTCGCGAGCCCGACGGTCTTCGAGGACCTCGTGAAGACGCTGTGCACCACGAACTGCTCGTGGTCCCTCACGACGACGATGGTGACCGCGTTGGTGAGCCACCTCGGCGAGCCGGCCGTGGGCGTCGAGCGCGATCCGCTCGCGAACGCGTTCCCGACGCCCGACGTCATGGCCGCGCAACCCGAGTCGTTCTACCGAGGAACGGTCCGGAGCGGGTACCGCGCGCCGTACCTCCGGGCGCTCGCGGCGACGGTCGCGGCCGGCGAGGTCGACGTCGAGGCGTGGGCGATCGCGACGCGTGCGGAGCTCCCCGATGCCGAGCTGGAGCGGCACCTCCTCGCGCTGCCCGGGATCGGCCCGTACGCGGCGGCGCACATGCTCATGGTGCTGGGCCGCGGCTCGCGTCTGATCCTCGACTCGTGGACGCGTCCGAAGTACGCACGACTCCTCGGCAAGACGACGCCGCCCGCCGACAGCACGATCGAACGCCGGTTCCGCCGGTACGGGGACCACGCCGGGCTCGCGTTCTGGCTGTTCCTCACGCGGGACTGGGACGACGCGATCGCCTGACGTCGCCGACGGGTCGTCGGACGTCGCCGAGCGATCGTCTGACGGTCGCCTCCGGGTTGCCCGGCCATGGTGCCGCGGCGATACTGCCCGGGGCCGGCCCGGGCGATCGCGGAACGACCGCCGGCCGATGGCGGCGGGACCCTCGGAAGGCGGACCTCGTTCGATGGCGGAACCGTTATGGGCCAGGCACGGAAGATCCTCGAGCCTCGTCGTGCGCTCGCGCGTCGGGCGCGTCGTCTCGCCGGGTACTGGCGGGGCGAGCGGCGCACCCTGCGCCAGGGGCTCGTCGCGCTCACGCTCAGCACCCTCGCCGGTTTCGCCGCGGGGCTGCCGCTCGCCGCGCTCACCGGCACGCTCGAGCGCTTCGACGGCCTGATCATCCTGATCCCCGCGGCCGTCGGCATGCGCGGGGTCATCTCCGGAGCCACCGCCGCGCGGCTCGGCACGAGCATCGCCGCGGGTCTGTTCGAGGTCTCGTGGAAGCCGGGCACGATCCTGCGTCAGAACGTGATGCTCGGCCTCGTCCTCACGATGGTGTCGTCGCTGTACGTCGCCGCGCTCGCGCGGTTGTCGGCGGCCGCCTTCGGCGAGGAGACGATGTCGTTCCTCGACATGGCCACGATCTCGATCGTGGGCGGCACGCTCGGCTCCGCGTTCATCCTGGCCGTCACGGTGGTGCTGGCGGTGACGAGCTTCCGCCGCGGGTACGACCTGGACGCGGTCGCCGTCCCCGTCGTCACCGCGATCGGCGACATGGTGACCGTCCCGTTCATCCTCCTCGCGACGTTCCTCGTGCGTGTCGGATGGGCGCACGCCGTGATCGCGCCGCTCGCGATCGGACTCGCTGTGGTCGGCGCGGTCGTCGGGTACCGGGCCGAGCCCGCCATGCGACGGATGTTGAAGGAGATGCTCCTCGTGCTCATCCTCGTGCCGATCCTCGACGTCCTCGCCGGCACGATGCTGCATTCGCAGGAGGGGCGCTTCTTCGCGCTCCCGGGCCTGCTGTTGCTGATCCCGCCGTTCATCTCCCAGGCCGGGGCCCTCGGCGGCATCTACTCGTCCCGCCTCACCTCGAAGCTCCAGATCGGCGTGATCACGCCGCGCGGCAGGCCAGAGCCGCCCGCCGTGGTCGACGGCGGCATCGTGATCGGCTTCGCGGCGGTGATCTTCACCCTGATCGGGGTCCTCACCGTGACGATCGCCCGGGTCGCGGGGCAGGCGCTGCCGGGAGCCCTCACGACGATCGGCGCGGTGTGGCTCGCGGGCGCCTTCGTCGTTCCCCTGCTGTTGCTGCTGGGCTACTACCTCGCGGTCGGCACGACGCGGTTCGGGCTCGATCCCGACAACCAGAGCGTGCCGCTCATCACCGGCGTCATGGACCTCACCGGCGTGGTGGCGGTCGTCGTGGCCGTGTCACTATTGGGGGTGCCGATCTGATGGACGAACAACCCAGGAGCGTCAAGGAGCTCCTCGTCGAGCTCAAGGACGCGTCGGAGCTGATGGTCGACCTCGCCTACGCGGCGGTCTTCTTCAACGACGAGAAGGTCGCGCGGGAGGTCCGTCGCCTCGACGACCGCATGACGGAGCAGCTCGGCCGGCTACGGACGATCGCGATGCTCGCGGCGCGGAGCCCCGAGGACGCCGAGGCCATGGCGGGCGTGCTGTTCATCGGCGACGCGATCCAGCGGATCGGCGACGCCGCCGAGGACATCGCCCGTGTCGTCGCGGCGCGGCTGGGGATCCCCGACGGGCTGCGTCGCGACCTGCGGCACGCCGACGAGATGACGGCGCGGGTGAAGGTCCGCGACGATGCGCCGGCCGTCGGCCGGTCGCTCCGCGATCTCTCCCTGCCGACCGAGACCGGCATGTGGGTGATGGCGATCCGCAGCGGCATCGAGTGGGAGTTCGATCCCGGACCCGACGACGTCGTCGCGTCGGGCGACGTCCTGCTGATCCGGGGGCCCGAAGAGGGCGTGAACCTCGTCCGCGCGCTGGCCGGCGCGCCGCCGATGCCCGACGGCCCCGACGAGGATGCGCCGGTGCTGTCCGAGCTCGACCGCGCCGTCGACATCCTCGTCGAGATGAAGGATCTCGGCGAGGCGTGCGTCGGTCTCGCGTACTCGTCGATCCTCTTCAACGATCGGGCGCTCGCGGCGGAGGTCGGTGCCCTCGAGGCGCGGAGCGACGCCCTCGAGGACGAGCTCGAGTCGTGGGTCCTACGGTCGGCGCCCGAGGCGCGCAACGTCGACGAGCTCCGCGGCTTGATCCGGCTCGCGAGCGCCTCGGAATCGATCTGCGACGCGGCGCGCGACATGACGTGGTACGTCGAGCGCGGTGAGCAGCTCCATCCGGTCGTGCAGATGGCGCTCGAGGAGACCGAGGAGACGAGCATCGAGGTCGTGGTCCAGCCGAGCGCTCCTGCCGACGGCCGGTCGCTCGCCGACCTGCGCCTCGAGACCGAGACCGGCATGTTCGTCCTCGCGATCCAGCGCGGCGCTCGCTGGACGTACCGTCCGCGCGGTTCGTTCGTGCTGCGCGCGCGCGATCGGTTGATCTCGATCGGACCCGACGAGGGCGAGGAGGAACTGATCGCGCTCGTCGGCGAGGAGCCCGTCGTCGCCGAGGCCTGACGCCACACGGCGCACGACGCCACGCGCAGCGACGTCCGGCGCGAGGCCGCGCGCAGAGGCGCCCGACGCCTCGCGCGAACGATGCACCAGGGCGAACCTGCTTGAGCCGCGGTTCCACGCCCTCTACGCTCGCCGCGATGGACGCCTACGTGTACGTCCGCGCGGAGCCCGGCAAGGTCGTCGACGTTCTCAACGGCCTGTCGGCGAAGCCGGGCGTCCGCCGTGGCGTCGTCGTCGTCGGGAACTGGGACCTCCTCGTCCACGCCGAGGGGCCCGACCTCTCGACGATCGCGTCGGTCGTGCTGTCCGAGATGCACAACCTCCCCGGCGTCGTGGCGACGACCACCGCGCCGGTGGTGCCGCCGGACCGGATCGGCGTCACGGGCTTCGGCGGCCCGAAGCCGCCACCGATCGTGCCGAACGCGTGCTACGTGCACATCAAGGCCGAAGCCGGCGCCGCCGCCGGCATCGCGGAGCGGCTCGGCGACGTCGAGGACGTGGCGGGGGTCGCGGTGCTCGCCGGTGAGTGGGACCTGCTCGCGTGCATCGCGCATCCGTGGGAGATCGGGAGCGGCGTGATCATCGAACAGGTGCACCCGATCCCCGGCATCGTCGGCACGAGCACGCTCGTCTCGGTCGTCTACGAGGAGTCCGACCCCGACCGGGACCAGTTCAGCACCTGGAGCTGAGCGCGCAGCCGGCGGTCGCCGCCGTCGACGCGCCGCTCGGGACGTCAGACGGGTCGAACGGGGACCTGCCGGACACCGGCCGGAAGCGAGAACCGCACGCCCTCTTCCGCGACGGCGATCTGCTCGACCGTGTCGAACCCTCGCTCGGCCAGGTACCCGAGCATCGCCGCGACCAGATGATCGGGCGCGCTCGCACCGCTCGTGAGCCCGACGGTCTCCGCTCCCCCGAGCCACGCGTCGTCGACCTCGGACGCGTCGTCGACCAGGTACGCCGGCACCCCGCGCTCCCGGGCCACCTCGGCGAGGCGGTTCGAGTTCGACGAGTTCTTCGAGCCGATCACGAGCACGACGTCGGCCCTCGGGACGATCGCCTTGACGGCGTCCTGACGGTTCTGCGTGGCGTAACAGATGTCCTCGCGCGGCGGCGGCTGCAGGTGCGGATACCGCGAACGCAGGACGTCGACGATCTCGCTCGTCTCGTCGACCGAGAGCGTGGTCTGGGTGAGGTACGCGAGGTCGTCGCCGTCGAGCTGCACGCGACGCGCGTCGTCGACGTCTTGGACGAGCACCGTGCGGGCCGGCGCCTGCCCGCTCGTGCCCTCGACCTCCTCGTGTCCCGCGTGCCCGATCAGCACGATCGTCTTGCCGTCGGCGGCGAACCGCCGCGCTTCGACGTGGACCTTCGTCACCAACGGACACGTGGCGTCGATCAGCGCGAGCCCTCGCGCCTGCGCGTCGGCGTAGACCTGCGGCGGCGAGCCGTGCGCCGACAGGACCGTGACGGCGCCTTCGGGGATCTGCGTGACCTCGTCGACGAACACGGCGCCCTTCGCCTCGAGATCGCGGACGACGTGCAGGTTGTGCACGATCTGCTTGCGCACGTAGACGGGCGCGCCGTGCTTCGCGAGCGCGCGCTCGACCGCTTCGACCGCACGTTCGACGCCGGCGCAGTAGCCGCGCGGTGCCGCGAGGAGGACCGTTCCCACGCATCCATGGTAGCCGTCGGCGTGTGTCGGCCGTGTGGGTGACCTGTGGTCATCCGCCGTTTGTCGGATGTCGGAGGGTGCGGCTACGGTGGTCGGGCCTTCCTACGGACGACTCGTCCGACTCCCCTTCCCGGCACGTGAGTGCGCTGCCACCGTCCCATGGTGGTCGGCGTACGTCTGCGCGCCGGTGGAGCGGGGACGGGAACGTCCGTGGGACGGCGAGGTCACACATGACGGGCTTCGACACCAGGAGGTGATGCGCAACACCCGCGACCGACCACGAGGTCGACCGGGAACGGTGTGAACCGTTCGCCCGCCCGGTCGCGCGAGCGCAGCTGCCGGCTCCGCTCACCGTGGGGGTGAGATCGACCATGATGCAGACGATCCGGAACACGCGTCGCGCGATCGTCGCGACGCTGATCCTGACCGCAACGCTCTCGATCCTTCCCGCCTTCGCCGAGCCGCACCGGGCGGAGGCCTACACGTACACCCCGAAGCGGATCTGCGACATCGACTGGCGCAAGGGGCGCTGGCACGTCAAGAAGCTGATCCGGTGTGCGGCCAACCGCTGGGACGTCGGGGTCGGCACGGCCCTGTACGTCGCCGACCGTGAGTCCGACTTCCGACCCAAGGCGTACAACCCTTCGTCCTGCGCGAAAGGCGTGTTCCAGCACCTCTGCCGGTACTGGGACGGGCGCGCCCACGCGTACGGGTTCAGAGGCAAGTCGCCGTACAACGCTCGCGCGAACGTCATCGTCACGATGAAGATGGTCAAGCGCTACGGCTGGTCCCCCTGGGGGATCTAGCCGGAGCCTGCTGCAAGGCTCGAACTAGCGAACCGGACCGCCCGGGCGGGGCTGCCCTCTGAGCAGCTCCCGGACCTCGCTCGTCGAGGTCGCGACCGCCGTCGCCCCGGGCGCGTCGCGGTCCGTCACGACCCTCATGCCGGGGAACCGTTCGCTCGCGAGCGCGACGAGCTCGGCGAAGTCGCCGAACACGACGAGGAAGTGCGGTCGTTCGACGTCGAGCTGGTCCAGCGCCCCGCGGAGGTCGGTCGCGCCGGGCGCGAGCTCCCAGTCCGCTCCCACGGACGCCCGCTTCAGCTCGGCCAGAGCCGCGTCGTCCTCGGCGACGCACAGCACCTTCAGCGCCCGACACATCAGAGCCACCCCTGCCGGCGGAACGTGAACCAGAGCGCGAGCGCCGAGGCCCCCATCATCGCGAGGGCGAGCGGATAGCCGAGCGCCCAGTGCAGCTCGGGCATGTCGTCGAAGTTCATCCCGTAGATCCCGGCGATCAGCGTCGGCACGAGGATGATCCCGGCCCACGCCGACAGCTTCTTCATGACCTCGTTGAGGTCGTTGGCCTGCTGCGTCATCCGCACCTCGATCAACGACGTCAGGACGTCACGCACGTTGTCCTGGAAGTCCAGCGCCCGCAACACGTGGTCGGCGAGATCACGGTAGTACGGCGCGAGCTCGGGGCCCACGAGCTCCCGATCCTCGTGCAGCGCCTCGACCGCGCGGCGCAGCGGCGCCACGTGCCGCCGGAACACCGCGAGGTTCACCCGCAACGCGTGGAACCGTCGGCGGAGGACGTCGAGCTCTGGGTCGCCGGCGACCGGACGATGGTCGAACACGAGCTCCTCGAGATCCTCGACCTCCTGCTCGAGCCGATCGACGATGTCGAGCTGATCGTCGACGACCGCGTCGAACAGCACGTAGACCATGCCGCCGGTGCCGTGCTCGACGAGGTCCGGTCGGGCCAACAGCCGCGTCCGGAGCGTGCCGACGTCGTACGCCGGCTCGTACCGGAGCGTGACGAACACGTCGGGCGCGACGATCGCGTGGATCTCCGCCACCGCGATCTCGCCGTCACCGACCTCGAGTGACAACGGCCGCAGACTCACGAACCGGTAGCCCTCGTACGCCTCGACGCGCGGACGCTGGTCGCGGTGTTCGATGTCCTCGAGCGAGAGGCCGTGGAGCCCGAACGACTCGCCGAGGAACGCACGGTCATCGTCGGTCGGATCCTCGATGTCGATCCAGACGGTGCCGCTTCGCTCGCGGAGGAACCGTTCCGCCTCATCGGTGTCCACGGGCTCCCCGCGCCCCTCACGGAAGACCATGCACGTGCGCATCGGCGAGGAGCGTACCCGACCGCCCCCGCTACACTCGCCCGCCGTGACCGTCCCGCCGCAGGTGCTCCGCTTCTGGCGCGCGCTCGACGACCTGTCGGCGTCCGTGCGACCGACGCGCTGGGGCGCGGTCGTCACCGACGGGCGGTTCCCCGCGATCTGGGACGCGAATTACGCGCGGCTCGACGCCGTGCCGGAGGACGTCACCACCGACGAGATCGAGCGGACGTTGCTCCCGGCCCTCGCCGAGGTCGGCGCGCAGGTGGAACACGTCGTGGCCTTCGATCCCGACGCCGCCACCGGCGTGATCACCGATCTGTCGTCGCGCGGGCATCGACTGAGCTGGGACCTGGTGATGACGTGGGCGGAGCCGACCCCCGGCGGGGCGGTTGAGGCGCACGCCGTGACGGTCGAGCGGATCGAGCTCGACCCGAGCGCCTGGCGAGACGTCCGTGCGTCGCTCGCCGGGCCGTTCGGCATCGACGACGGCGTCGCGCTGGACCAGCTGATGCGGCTCGAGCGCGAGGTCCTCGCGCCGGCCGGCAAGCGATGGTTCGGGGTGAGGGTCGACGGCCGCTGGGTGAGCCTCGCCGCGCTCGTCGTGCTCGCCGGCGTCGCGTACGTGGACAACGTCGCGACCGACGACGGGCATCGGGGCCGCGGCTACGCGAGCGCGGTCACCCGCCGGATCGTCGACGTGGCGCTCGCCGAGCGGGTGTCGACGGTCTTCCTACTGGCCGATCCCGATGCGGAGGCGACGGTGCGGCTCTACGAGCGGCTGGGCTTCCGCGGCGTGGCGCGGATCGCGTCGACGCGCGGCCCGTTCGAGCGCCCCTGAGCATCAACCGACGCCCAGGGCCGCGAACCCCTCCTCGAGGAGATAGCCGAGGACCCTGCACGACGGCCACGTCAAGATCCACGCGGCGACGACCTCACCCGCGACCCCCCACCGGACGGCCGACACCCGACGTGTCGCGCCGACGCCCATGATCGCCGACCCGATCGCGTGGGTGGTGCTCACCGGGATGCCGAGCGACGTGGCGAGGGTGATGGCCAAGGCGCCGCCGGTCTCCGCGGAGAAGCCGCCGACCGGGCGGAGGCGGGTGATGCGCGAGCCCATGGTGTGGACGATGCGCCAGCCGCCGAACAGCGTGCCCAGCGAGATGGCGGTGTACGCGCCGATCTCCACCCAGTAGGGGATGGTGTCGGCAGTGGGGACGTACAGGTGGCGCAGCAGCCCGGTCTCGTTGGCGAACGCCTCCTTCGAGGCGACGAGCAGGCCGACGATGATCCCCATGGTCTTCTGGGCGTCGTTCCCGCCGTGGCTCCAAGACAGGAGCGCCGAGCTGAGCAGCTGAGCGGGGCGGAAGATGCGGTCGACGCGAGTGACGCTCACCTTCTGGAACGTCCAGTACACTGCCAGCATCAGGACGAAGCCGGCGGCCATGCCGACGAGCGGGGAGATGACGATGAACGAGAGCGTCTGGACCCACTTGGCGCCCCAGGTGATGGCGCCGAGCCCCGCCTTCGCCACGGCCGACCCGGCGTAGCCGCCGATGAGCGCGTGCGACGAGCTG